>DFIA01000091.1 GCA_002372015.1 Bacteroidales bacterium UBA3709
GACGGAGAAATAGCAATTCACTTATATATGCCCCAAATTATAATAAAGCAGGACACATCTGTGTTGAATATTGACACCTCTGTGTTGAATATTAAAATAGATTATCATGCCGGTAATATTGTCGTTAAAAGCAGAAGATTATAATACAATTCTTAAAGTTCTTAAAGCACTTCCTTATAATGTATTTCTCAAATTCGACCATTATCAATCTTCTAAGTGGGGTAAAGAGAGTATCTAAAAAGTGGTCGCAAATTAGAGTTACAGCAAGAATTCGTGGATATTAGCCAGTTCTCCCACATATGGCCAACTTCGTTGCTATCACGTTCTTCTCATCATTTCATTCAGGTTTTGCTGCGGAAATAATGAATTTTTCGGAATTCATTCCAAGAATCTTTAAATATTTTCGGAATCTCTGAAATACAAAATGTAATAAAAATGTATTTTGCAGAATACACGCAAATGTCTGTTATAGGTGTTGGCATTCTCACTAATCTATCTTTAACGACAAAGCAAGAACCGGTAAAGCAAAAAAACTCTCTACTGCATCTGGCGTAGCAAGACCTTGATGTCTGGCAGTTGCTCCGGCAGGTCGCTAAGGTCTGTCTTGCTGAAGTGGTATGGTATCAAGACTTTTGGTCTGAACATATTGACGGCATTCACGCACTGCTCAACTGTCATGGTATATGGTTGGTTCACAGGTAGGAACGCCACATCTATATCTTTTAGGTTAGCCATCTCAGGCACATCTTCCGTATCACCTGCAATATAGATTCTAAGTCCGTCTATAGTGAGTACATAGCCGTTGCCGTTGCCCTTGGGATGGAACTTCTCCCTCCCTTGAGTTGTGTTGTATGCCGGCACTGCTTCCAGCAGAATTTTTTTCGGAAGCTCCCTGCTCTGACCGTTGGCAATAACCTCCCCCTTGCCTATCTTGTCTGCACTTGTTTTGTTGAGTATCAGAAGCGTGCTGTCTGACTGCAAAGTAGTAATTGCGGTATCATCCAGATGGTCAGGATGTTCGTGAGTTACAAGAATCACATCTGCCTTCGGAAATTCGGTTGCATAGTCTGTATGTTTGCCATACTCGCCCACAGGATCCACATGGATAGTAAGTCCGTCATATTCAATAGCCAGTGTTCCGTGCTTTATCAAGTATATTGCAACCGGATATCCCTTCTTTGTCTTGAATATCTCTACTTCATACTTAGTAATCCTAAGCTCTGCCTCTGTCCATGCGAGATAACCGCCCTTTAGGTTATAAACCGTATATCCTGCTTCTGTCAGCAGTTTGGCGGCGCTTGCACTGCGCTTTCCGCTACGGCAATAAACAGCCAGTGGCTTGTCTTTTGGATAGGCATCCTCAACCAGACGAAGGAACGATTTGTTATAGAAATCCACATTCACGGCTTCTGCGATATGACCTTCGGCATACTCTTTTTCAGTACGCACATCTATCAGAGCCGCCTCATTCTTTTTTAGAAGCAGGCTGAACTCCGTTACATCCATATCGTTAAACTTGGCCTCTGAGCAGGAAAACAGGCTCAGCAACATCGTGATAAAAGAAAAGCACCAAATCATTTTCATAAAGTGTTAAGTATCTAATGTATAGAGGGAAATCCGCTTCAAAGTATTTCCGATAAAGCAAATTTAAGCATAAACTATGCGGTTGTCAAAAAAAAATCAACGGCCGCTTTGGTTAGTTCAGTAACCTTTTTGTATCTTTCTTGCATTAATTCCATTTGAAACGCTGAAAAGAATATGAAAAGGCTCTTCAAGTTATTCCTTCTTCTCTGTATAATCGGCATCGCGATAGTTGCCTTATGCAACCATATTGTTGTTAAAAACTCCAAAGGCAAGATTTTCAACAACCTGAACGACATTCCAAATAACGATGTTGGCCTACTTCTTGGCACTAGCCCTCTTGGCCGCACCGGCCGTCCTAACGTTTACTACCTCAACCGCATAAAAGCCACGGTAGAACTCTATAAAGCAGGCAAGATCAAGGTTGTTCTGATTAGCGGAGACAACCACCATAAGTCCTACAACGAGCCTCAATACATGAAAAACGACCTCGTATCCAAAGGCATTCCAGACAGTTGCATTGTACTAGACTATGCCGGTTTCCGCACCTTTGATTCCATGATCCGCGCCCAGAAGGTCTTCGGCCAAAATTCCTTCACTATCATCTCCCAAGAATTCCACAACCAGAGGGCACTCTATATCTGCAAACAATTGGGCATCAATGCCGTTGCCTTTAACGCCAAAAACACTGTCTCCAGAGTCTGGCGCATCCGCATGTACCTGCGCGAAAAACTAGCCCGCACCAAAGCCGTCCTTGACATCCTCTTTGGCGAGAAGCCCCGTTTTCTCGGCGAGCCCATTCCTATCACCATCCCGCAAGATACAATCAAGAAAATCTCCTAAAGATACCACGGCAAGGAAACCTGCAAAGGAGGACACAAGCAACAGCAACGGTATATGCATAACAAGCTGCAGGCATAAGGTGAAGTACAACATTATTCATCTCCTCCATCATAGTTACTGTTTCACTTGTAACGATAGTATCAGTTAATTCATTTTTTGGTCCTTACCATAATAAGGACTCTAGTTCTCCCGGGCGTTCTGTATATCTGTCTGACCATTTTATTTTAACTGCCCATTGTGGTTTTTGTCTGCCTGTATCAATGCCTACAAAATATACTTTACCGATCTTTTTCTGAGTAATGTAATAGTTTTGTATCCCAACAAAAAGAGACCGACTAAACAGCGTTTAGCCGGTCTCTCGTTATTTATTTATCTTATTTTCAGCTTATATTCCGATTGGACTTTTTCCTTTTCAGGATTTTAGAGTTTGTCAAAGTCAATATCAGTAAACTCAGTGTTTTCTTTTGGGGCTGGTGCCATATTTTCTGGAGATTCTGTATAGACTCTTTCCTGAACCGGACACTTTTCTTTGATAAAGTTTACAACTTCTTGAAGCCCTTCTGCAAATTTTTCAAAGTCCTCCTTGTAGAGGAAAATCTTGTGTTTGTCATAAGAGAAACGACCATCCTTTTCCAATTTGCGTTTGCTTTCAGTTATGGTTAGATAGTAATCGTTGTTCTTAGTAGCTTTAACATCGAAGAAATAAGTCCTCTTACCGGCTCTTACCGGTTTTGAATAAATATCATCCCCACTTTTTTCTTGCGAGAAAGAATTTTCAAAATCCTCTTGATACATAATCGTGTAAAATTTTAAAATTGATTTGCAAAGATAAAAATAAAAATCTAAGAATAAGAGTTGATTTGTTTGAATTTTTAATTTATCGGATATGAAGCACGTAAAAACAGATTCTAAGTATTATATTTGCGAGTTATTACTATTGCAGATGATAAGCAGATCACTTATAAGAATAAAAGCTTTTAAAGAGTTATACAGTAGGATTACAGTGGGTTCCGGCGATATAGTTGCTGCCGAGAAAGAACTTATCCTCTCTTTAGACAAGACACGCCAGCTGTACTGCCTTATGGCCCTGTTGCCTTATTCGCTGTCTGTGTTAGCTTTGGATAAAGTGCATACTCAGGAGCGTAAGTATTCTCCTGATATCAAGGCGATAGAGCAAAATAGTAAATTTGCCAAGAATGCATTTTCTGAATTGGTAAGAACAGATTCTGCCTTTCTGAATTACTGTAGTAATGCTTCTATTACTTGGAACGACTTTGAAACTCCTTTGAAAGGGATTTATTCATCCATGGTGAGTAAGGAGTATTTTAGGCACTATTTGGAGAATCCTTCTCCTTCCATGAAAGATGCCGTTGAACTATTCAGGCATATTTATTCTGAGGAAGTATGTACGAGTTCCGTACTGGAAGACGCATTAGAAACATATTGTATCTGGTGGGCAGACGATTTGGAGTATGTTGTGCATTATCTGCTGGGCCAGTTAAACCGTATAGTTAAGGATTTACATATTACACTGCCTGAACTATTTGAGAACAAAGAGGATAGCGTATTTGCTAAGAAGCTGCCGGGGGTAGTTATGGTAGATTACGACGATTTGGCGGAAACTGTTTCTTCTTACATGCAGAACTGGGATGTAGAACGGGTTGTGCAATCTGATATTTTGCTTGTGGCAATGGGAATTGCAGAGGCTATTACCTTTAAGGATATACCTTTGAAGGTTACTATAGATGAGTATGTAGAAATATCTAAATACTACAGTACACCAAAGAGTTATGTTTTTGTGAACGGGCTGTTGCATAAGATTCTGAAACAGCTTACGGTGGAAGGTAAGATAGAGAAGAATCCGAGGGGCCTGATAGGTGGCTTGGTTTAACTGGTGGCTTGGTTTTGTATAATAACTGAAATAATTTAATTTTAGTAAGATATGAGTTTTTTAACTATTTTTTCTGTTTTGCAGGCAGATGCAGGAGCCGCTACTCAGGTACAAGGCGGTGGACTTAACATGATTTTGATGTTAGTTGCAATTTTTGCAGTAATGTACTTTTTTATGATTCGCCCTCAGCAGAAAAAGCAAAAGGAGCTTCAAAAATTTCGTAATGAGCTTAAAAAGGGTGATAAGGTGGTTACTTTAGGTGGCATATACGGTACTGTGGAGGAGATTAATGCAGATAAAGTAATGATGCGTATAGATACCAATACTAAAATTAGGGTGGCCAAAAATTCTCTTGTTAAAGATTTTTCTGAAAATTAATCAGCTGCTGTTGTGGAAACCGACAAACCTGGTGGCAAGCTATGGATAAGGGGAGGTAATCTGGTAGCCTTTCTGCTATCTCTATTATTGTCTCTGATTGTTTGGGGAGTGATGGAATTCTCAGACCGTTATAGGTATGTCTTTCACTATACAGTGCAAATTTATTCTCCTTTGGAGGGGAGAGTCTTTACTTCCACATCTCGTGATATGCTGGCTGTAAGGGGAGCCTCTACCGGCTTTTTTCTTCTGCGCCATAAGTATTCAGTAAAAAACGGCACTAATGTTTTGTCGTTTAGAATAGATCCATCTATGCTGCAACCTTCTGACAGGGAAGAAGATGTTTTCTGGTTGCCTACTTCTGCGCTTGCAGATAAGGTGTCTGAAAGCATGGCGGGAAAATTGGTAGTAGAAGAAGTAGTGGACGACACCTTGTTTTTTCTAATGCCAAGAAACCTACAGAAGAAGGTGCCGGTTTGTATATCTTCTGATATTACTTACAGCGATCAATATATGCCTGTAGAGAGGTTAGTTGTACGCCCAGATTCTGTATGGATTGCAGGGGATGAGGACATAGTAAGTGCCATAGACTCGGTTTTTACAGAAAAAATATACGCAAAGAATATAAAAGACAATATTCAGGGAGAGGCTGCAATTTTGCCCATAAATGGAGTGGAAATGTCTTCTGACCAGATAGTTTATAGACTGAAAGTAGAGCGTTATGTAGAAGATGAGCTATCTATTCCTATACAGGTGCAGAATCTTCCTCCAGATGTTAGAATGGTGCTATTCCCTTCTGAAGTAAAGATTGTATTCAGAGAAGAATACGGGAGTAGCAGAGAGTTTACCGAAGACGACTTTGATGCTTATGTAGATTATAATCAGGCTGCTGCGGCATCTTCCGGTAAGGCAAAGATAAAATTGAATAAGGTGCCCGCAGGGGTACTCCGCTATTCACTAGTGCCGGAATTTGCAGACAGAGTCATATTCATGTCTAAGAAAGACGAGAGATAATGAGCAGGGTTTTGGGAATAACAGGCGGAATAGGAGCGGGCAAGAGCCGTATCTGTAGCGTATTTGCGGAATTTGGTTGTAAGGTTTACGATTCCGATGCGCGAACAAAGCAGTTGTATGCCGATAATAGGCAACTGCAGAGCGGACTTGTAGAGATTTTGGGAAAAGATATTCTAAAAGACGGAGTATTAGACAGAAAGGCTATGGCTAATCTGATATTTTCAGACAAGTTGTTGATGGCCGAAGTAAAAAAATTAGTCTATCCTTTTGTTATGGCCGACTTTGTTGGTTGGAAGCGGTATAAAAGAGGGGTAGTTGTATTTGAAAGCGCTGTTATTCTGGAAAATGAGTATGTGAGGAGTTTTATGGATAAAGTATTGGTTGTAACAGCTCCTCTCGATTTAAGGATTAGGCGTGTAATGAAGCGTGATGCTGTATCTGAAGCGGAGGTTCGCAGGCGTTTGGAGAATCAGATTTCGGATGAGCAAAGAATTTCAATGGCAGATTTTGTTATAGAATCCATAGACGGAAACGATATAGAGGGAGAGGTTAGAAATATATTAAAGAAAATGAAGTAATACATGGCACTCAAGTGGATATTAGGGGCTTTAGGTTGGGTTGTCGGCGGCTATATCGGCGGCATTCTGGGCTTTGCCATAGGTGCTATGGTAGATGGTTCTTCTAAGCAATTGCCGCCCGGCGGCGGTGATACTTATGGGAGATACACCGGCGGTACATCTGGCGGATATGCAGGGGGCTACACTCAGACAGAACAGCGTAACAGCTTTCTTATAAGTTTATTAGTGCTTTCCACTGCGGTGATGAAGGCCGATGGAAAGGTATTGCGTTCGGAGCTGAATTTTATAAAAGACTTTATCGCAAATAATTTTGGAGTAGGCAGTGTGCAGCCATCGCTGAACATAATAAAGCAGCTCTTAAAGAAAAATGTAGATATTTACCAGGCCTGCGTGCAGATTAAAGGGCACATGGCTTATTCTCAGAGGCTTCAGCTCTTTCATTATTTACTTGGGATAGCCCAGATAGATGGCAGGGTTGCTCCGGAGGAGAGTGCTTTGCTTTTTCAGATAGGCGGGTATCTTGGCTTAGACCAAAAAGATGTGCGCAGTATAATGGGAATGTTTGAGGCCGATAAAGACCCTTATAAAATATTGGAGATAGATAAAACGGCCACAGACGAGCAGGTGCGTAAGGCATATCGCAGGCTTGCTGCCAAGTATCATCCCGATAAGGTGGAAAATCTCGGTGCGGATGTTAGGAAGTCGGCAGAAGAAAAGTTTAAGGCTATGCAGAGTGCATACGAGCAGATAAAAAAAGAAAGAGGAATGAAATAAAAGAATACAAATTACAATAACGATATGAAGACAGATTTAGGAAAAGTACTTACAGTGAGTGGAGAGCAGGGGCTCTTCACCTATGTTGCACAAGCTACCAGAGGAGCTATTTTAGAATCTATGTTAACCAAGAAGAGGTTTGTGGCATCTTCGTCTGCAAAAATGAGTGCGCTTTCAGATATTTCTATATTTACTCAGGATGGTGATATTAAGTTGCAGGATGTGCTTATTGCCATGAAGAATGTTTTAGGTGAAGAACCGGCTCCTTCTGGAAAAAGCGAGGCTGCTGTTTTGAAAGATTTCTTTGGGAAAGTGATTCCAAACTATGATGCTGATAAATTCTATCCTTCTCACATGAAGAAAGTTGTGGAATGGTATAATTGTCTTAAAGAATATGCCAGCTTAGATTTTGAAACCGAGGGAGAAGGAGAAGCCAAGGCTGCGGATAAGGAAGAAAGTGCTAAGACGGCGGCAGCTAAGCAGGCTAAAGAGGCTTCTAAGCAAAAGGGTGCTAAGGTAAGCGGCAAACAAGGTGCTCCTGCTAAGGCAAGTGTTCCAAGAAAGGTAGTTTAGGCAAATATGCTGGAAGTCGCAGGGCTTTATCGTCCTAAAAAGGTGCAGCTCATTACAATGGGTTGCTCTAAAAATAGAGTGGATTCAGAGAAACTGCTCGCTGTTTTGGCAGATGGCGGTTTGGAAGTCCTGTCTGAAACGCTAACATATCAAGTAGCCAAGCCAGATGTAGTTATTATCAATACATGTGGTTTTATAGGTGATGCTAAAAAAGAGAGCATAGACGAAATTTTGTCTGCCATAGCGGCAAAGAACGCAGGATATGTGGGTAAAGTTGTTGTATGCGGCTGTCTTAGCGAGCGTTACGAGCATGATTTAAAAGAAAGCCTGCCGGAAGTAGATGCGTTTTTTGGTTCTTTCCAATGGGGAGAGATAGTTAGGTGGCTGGGTGTAGCCAAGTCTTCTGCCCGGCTTCCTAAGTCTTGTGTCTTAACAGATAGATATCTTACAACTCCTAAGCACTATGCCTATTTGAAAATAGCAGATGGCTGTAACCGAAAATGTTCTTATTGTGCAATACCTCTTATCAAAGGCAGATATACATCTCTACCGATAGAGGTTTTGGAAAAAGAGGCCAGAGCTTTAGCTGTGCAGGGGGTGAGAGAACTTATACTGATTGCTCAGGATACTACTTTCTATGGCGTGGATTTATATGGCAAAAAGATGTTGGCCGTTCTTCTGAAGCATCTCTCCGCAATAGAAGGCATAGAGTGGATAAGAATACATTATTCATATCCGGCAGGCTTTCCGCGCAATGTACTCAAGGCTATGGCAGATAATCCTAAAATTTGCAAGTATTTAGATATTCCTCTTCAACACTCATCTTCAAAAATTCTTTCTATGATGCGTAGGGGAGTAGATTATGAAAAAACTCAGAAACTGATAGACGATATACGCACTATGGTGCCGGGTATAGCGCTTCGCACAACCATGATAGTAGGTCATCCTGGAGAAGGAGAGGAGGAATTTGAGGAACTGCTTGGTTTTGTGCGGCGTAATCGTTTTGAGATGTTGGGAGCCTTTTGCTATTGCGAGGAGGAAGGAACTTACGATGCAGCTCATTATCCCGATGAGGTTCCTTCGTCTGTTAAGAAGCGCCGCTATAACCGCTTGATGAGCTTGCAGAGCAAAATTGCTTTGGAGAATAATAAGAAAAGGATAGGAGGGGTGGAGAAGGTGTTGATAGATGCCTATAAAGATGGCTTTTTAATAGCTCGTAGCCAGCGGGAGAGCCCGGAAGTAGATGGCTCTGTTCTCATAGATATTTCAGATGTGCAAAAGACTATTGCACCGCAACAATTAATTGGTAAATTTGCGGCGGTTTGTATAACAGGAGCAACAGAGTACGACCTTACGGCTCGTCTTGCTTAGTGTAACAGAAATAATATCAAAATAAATTATAGATTATTATGAAACTACTTGAAGGAAAAGTGGCCCTTATTACGGGTGCTGCCAGAGGAATCGGAAAGGCTGTAGCCTTGAAGTTTGCAAGCGAGGGTGCTAATATCGCTTTTACAGATCTCGTGATAGATCAAACGGGAGAACAAACCAAAAAAGAGTTGGAAGCCTTTGGTGTAAAGGTTATTGCAGTGGCTTCCAATGCCGCAGATTTTCAGCAGGCTCACGATGCTGTAGAGTTGGTGGTAAAAGAGTTGGGCAGAATAGATATTCTCGTGAATAATGCGGGAATAACAAAAGACGGTCTTATGATAAAAATGACTGAGCAGCAGTGGGATGCTG
>DFIA01000088.1 GCA_002372015.1 Bacteroidales bacterium UBA3709
ATTTGGAATCCACCATTGTCGCCAGTATGGTAAACCTTTTTAGGGAAGCCTGGCTGTTGTTCTATAAACCAGCCATATCCGTAGAATGTATTATCTCTATTTTGGTAAGAACTAAAGCTGCTTCCAGAAACAACATTGATTCCCGACCAGGCCTGTTCCTTGGCTCTAATAGGTATTATTTTGTTGTCTCTCATGGCTTTAATCCAATTGGCAAATTCGTGCGTTGAGGTGTATATACCTCCATCTGCCTTTGTGGCAAAGAATGTTTCCTCTCCATAGTCGCACTCTACAAATCTACTCTGAAGGTAGTTGTTGCCTTTGTTTTCTTTTTCGGGCATGGCAGATACAGCACCTTCTGGTTTGTCTGAGTCTGTGTTAGAGGTATTACTGCCTTCTCTTAGTATGTACCCATGGGCCATATTAGGTATCTTATACTCTTGTTCGCTGGAAAAATATAAGGTAGATAACATTTTTGCAGGAGTAAAAATCTTTTCAGTCATATACTTCTCAAATGTTTGAGAACTTAGTTTTTCTATAAATAGATATAGCAGTTGAAAAGTTGGATTAACATACTGATATGCAGAGCCTGGGGTAAAATTCAAATGTTCCAGGTTCTTTATATATTCTATAGACTGCATATCTGTGCAGGTTAGCATAAAATTCATATCAGTTCTCGGGCGGGTATCCGGAATACCGGAGGAATGAGACATCAGGTGTGCGGGTGTAATGCTTGTAAAAGGTGCTTTTTTCTTAGGTAAATAGGGGGTTACTTGAGGTGAAATATCGTAAATGCTTTTGTGGATATCTAAATTTCCGGCTTCTGCGAGTTTTAAGATAGCTACGGCTGTAAACTGTTTTGAGCAAGAAGCAATGTTAAAAAAGGTATTTCCATCTATTTTGTACCTTCTGGCAATATCTGAGTGTCCGTACCCCTTGTCAAATAAAATACTATCGCCTTTCATAATAAGTACGGCCCCGCCCGGCTCAGCAAATATGGTGTCGGTAGGGGT
This sequence comes from Bacteroidales bacterium UBA3709, assembly GCA_002372015.1. Taxonomy (GTDB): domain Bacteria; phylum Bacteroidota; class Bacteroidia; order Bacteroidales; family UBA932; genus Egerieousia. Next base: position 1,011 of record DFIA01000088.1, read on the forward strand.
GTATCGTTCTGTAAATAAAGAATCTACTTTTTGCATTGCTAAGTCAATAGCACTTGGCTTTTTGTGTGTGCAGGCAGTCATGATTGTTGCAATTAAAAGCGGCAGCACAATACTGAATTTCATAACTATTGGGCTATAAATTATATTTTTTCTTCAATTAAACTTCTTCTAAAAAAATCTAAGGCGGCAGCGGCAAATCGTTCTATGTTAATTTGTCTTGTACTTTTAGAAACCAGCGTATTGCATACACAACCGCGGGGGCCGCATACAGCCATCCATAATGTTCCTACAGGCTTATTGTGTGTGCCTCCACCTGGGCCTGCTATTCCCGAAGTAGCTATAGAATAGGTTGTTCCAAACTTTTTTCTTATGCCTTGGGCCATTTGTTCAACGCACTGCCGGCTTACTACTCCAAATTGTTTTACTGTATCAGTATCTACACCGAGATGATTTATTTTTATCGAATTATGGTAGCTTACAACTCCTCCAAGATAATAGTTGCTTGCTCCTGGTACTTCTGTTATTAGGTGTGCCAGATAACCACCGGTGCAGCTTTCGGCGGTACTTATAGTGGCCTTTTTTTCTAATAGTAACTCTCCGATAACTTTTTGTAGGTTTATCTCTCCCTCTCCATAACAATTATTTCTGAGCAGAGCTTTTAGTTTGGCAGCATATTCTTCCATCACTTTATTGCCATCCTTGCCTCCATAAATGCTCAATCTTAGCCTTACTCCAAGGGTAGGGTTTGGCAGGTATGCTAAGTGTATGTTCTTTGGCAGACTGTCTTCAAATTGTTCTATTTGCTTGGATAATACCGATTCTGCTATGCCGAATGTGCATATTGTTTTATGGTAGATTTTATCTAACTTATAATGCGATTGAATAGATGCAATTACTTCTGGCATAGCATGTTCGGTTTCAAAAGGAACTCCTGGCATGGCAAACAGCAGATTGTTTTTTGCAAACAATTCTTTGCCAAACGAAAACTGCATTATAGGAGCTGTACCAATTCTGTTGGGAATTACGGTACAGTTTTGTGGAACATCTGCCTGCATTAAATTTATATCCAGCATCTGTATTCCTCTGGAAGTAAGTATTTGTTTTATTATGGAGAGCTGTTTGCGGCTCCTCTTCATTTTGATACTTCCACTGAGTTCCATTAGCGCAGCTTTGGTAATATCGTCTTTAGTGGGGCCAAGGCCTCCGGTAGTAATTACTATTTCAGACTTCTTCAGACAAAGTTTGAGAGTAGAAATAATATCTCTTTTTGAATCGGAGCATGTGGCCATATAGACCACTTTAATGCCTATTCTGCCTAATTCTTTTGAAATAAAAGAGGAGTTGGTATCTACAATCTGGCCTATGAGAATCTCGTCTCCAATAGTACAAATAGATGCTGTTACCATATCTTAACCTATTCTATATTAAGTGTTCAGGAGTGCTCAATTGAGCTTGCCTGCCGGCCATTGTTTTGGCAATGTACTTATTGATTTTCCTAATGTATTTAGGCCCGTTGTATATGAACCCCGTATAAATCTGTATTAAGGAAGCACCGTTGTCTAATAGCAGTAGGGCTTGTGCCGGAGTCATTATACCACCGCTTGCAATTATAGGCAGGTGCCCTTTTGTTTTTTTGGAAATATAGGAAACCAGTTCTAAAGTTCTTTTGAAGAGAGGTGCACCACTCAAACCTCCCTGACCGATTTGTGTGATTGTCTTTTGAGCGGAAACAAGCCCTTCTCTTTTTGTAGATGTGTTGGCTGCTATAATTCCGTCTAACCCCGAAATAAGTACAAGATTTATAATATCGTCTAAGTAATCTTGTTCTACATCTGGCGATATTTTCAGAAGAATAGGCCGGTAGTCATCGTACATTATTCTTATTTCTAACAATTTATCTATAACTGTTGTAATGTGCTCCAAGTTTTGGTTCTTTGAGGAGTCTTTAACATTAGGGCAAGAAACATTCAAAACAAAGTAATCTACATAATCGTATAGATACTCAAAGCACAGTTCGTAATCTTTGTAGGCATTAGCCATAGAAGTGTCTTTTCCCTTGGTTATGCTACATCCGATAGGGCACTTTTTCTTATGCTTCTGAATATATGATACCGCATACTTAATACCTTTGTTGTTGATACCCATCCTGTTTATAAGAGCCTTATCTTTAGTCAGTCTAAAGCATCTCGGTTTTGGATTGCCGCTTTGCGGCTTAGGGGTAAGAGTACCTATTTCTACAAAACCGAATCCAAAATTAGCCATATCGTTGTATGAGTCGCCCGATTTATCAAAACCGGGAGCAAGGCCTACGGGGTTAGCGAACTTAACTCCAAATACTTCCCGTTCGAGATAAGGACTGCGATATACAAGAAACAGGCGCATCAGATGTGAGAGCCCGGGTACCTTATTTATATATTTGATAAACTTTAGAGTAAAATCGTGAATCTTTTCGGGTTGCCAGAGAAACAATATGCTTCTTATAAGCTTATACATAATCTACCTTATTATTATAAGTGTTTAGGATAAGCAAATTTAATAAATCTTTGTATTTAGATATATACATACAAAGGAAGAGACAGTATGAATATCTGAAACTATACCTTATACCGGAACGGACGATACACGACAGAAACCTTAATAATCAAACGCTATAAATAGCGCGAGCAACCAAGGCTAAGAGGGTGATAGAGGTGCAGTCGGGGCGTTATGGTATGCAAGTCCAACGAGGTGGTATTACTTTTGCCGATTATCTTGATCGCTTTATCGCCAAGAAGAAAAACAATGTATCTGCAGGGACTTATGAAGTGTGGTATTTTTATGTGAAAATACTCAAAGAACAATTCAAGCAAGTTGCGGCCCCTCTTTCTTCTATATCTTCTAAATGCTCTAAGCCCGTTAGTAAGGTGTATTACAGCTTCCAAGAGTGCCAGAAAACTGTGCCGGAGAAGTGGAGGAAGTAGGAGAAAAAGTAATTTTGGAATGGTGTTTGTTTATAACAAAATGACTATATTTGTGTGCGAAAAGTCAAACACAACAACTAATAACTATGTTAGGCAATAATTACATAAGTATCACTGCCAAGGGGATAGAGGCTTCTCTTGAGGTGTATTTCTGTAAGAGTGATGGTTGTGAGATAGCGTATTCTCCAGCCTTAGACGTTCTGGGGTATGGCAAGACAGTTAAAGAGGCTATGGCATCGTTTGAGGTGGTCGTTGCTGATTTCTTTACAAGTTGCATGAAGAGAGGAACGCTTGATGAGTATCTTACGGGCAAGAAATGGACTCGCAAACCAAAGCAAGCTGTTTTTGTTTCTCCGCAAATATCCTCACTTGTGAGCAATAACAGATTCCAGCGTGTTCTTGATTCGCCAAGACTCTCCAAAAGAACTATCAAGCAATCTTTATCATATTGCTAATGGGCAAATACAGCAACATAACCATCAAGCGTTATAAGAGGATTCTTAAACATTTTGGATTGTCTAAGGTTCGTTCCCACAAGGGGCATGAGATGTGGTGGAAGGAGGGTTTATTAAAGAATGTTGTATTCCAGACACATATAGACCCGATACCAGAGTTTGTTATTTGCAACAACATAGATACGATGAGGGTTTCTAAGCAAGAATTTGATGAGGCGTTAAGAATTTTTAAGTAAAATATCATTTATTTATCTGGTATAAAGCACTTTCCATTTCGGGAGGTGCTATTTTGATATTTAATTCCATGGCCCTTGCAGAAGTAAGAATTTTGTTCTGTCTAACTGTTACTCAATTACTTGAATAGTATGGTAGTGCCTATGCAAACTAAATTATCTAAGGTAGCGATCAAGATGCTGAAACAGTACCTGTGTAATATCCTAATTATGTGCTTCAAAAGATTCAAAAGTTCCGTCTGAGTATAGAATAATTATTTTTTTTATCTGTGGGGAGGCTTTGTAGTTTGTTTTTTTAGGGGTAGGGGGCGTCTGTTCTTCAAATTTTGATTTCTCAGAGGCTTCAGAAGGCTTTTCTTCTGCTTTTACTTCCTTAGATTCAATATGTTGAAGCATTTCTGCGCGTTTAGCCAATTCTCCTTGTTCCAGTGTAGGAAAAGGATGGAAGGTTTCAGGAGTCTCGTCTATAGGAAAATCTTCTTCAGATTCGTTGGCTGTATCTGCATTGTTGAAAAGGCTGTATTGGTCATCCATAATTTCTGATTCAGGCTTGAACTCTGTTTTGAGTTCTGTATCTGACTTTGAGTTTGGCTTTAAGTTTAGCTCTGAGTTTAGCTCTGAGTTTGATTCTGAGGCTTGTGTTATAGTTGTGTCATTATTACGCATACTATCTTCATATAGTGCGGGCTTTGTAGATGCGTCTATCTGACCTATTGATGTTTTGTTATAATGACGCAATCCCTGAAGATTTAATTCCGGATTTTTGTATGGTTGTCCCTCTCCATTAAGTAACCACTCAGTATTCAAATTCGGCAATTTTGTCATAATCGCCAATATGAAATCGTAGCTTGGTTTATTTCTTCCGCCCATAAGATTTGAAAGGGTGGAACGCTGAATATTCAGTAGGGCGGCCAATTGTGCCGCTGTTAATTTCTCGAGGTTAAGAATAGTTTGTAAACGCTCTTTCATAATTGAAAACTATAACAAAAACAAAGTTAGTTAAATTTTGTATAAGTTCAAAGTTAAAATGTAAATTATTCATTAGTTCACAAGATAAACCAAATTGCGTAGTATAATAAAATAGCCCTTATATAGCCCTATAACAGCGGTACGCAAAATAAGGCTATATTAAAGATGCAATTTAAGTAGTATAGTATAATTGGTTTATTATTAGCAATGTAAGTGTAATATATTTTCTATAAATATATAAATATGCGCACTTTGAGCCTAAAAAACCTTATTTTTACTTAAAGTTCTTTTTTGATGGCTATGTGTAAAATATTGATAAAAAGGATATTATTATAACGTGCGTTTTGGCATTATAAAAACTTATACACTGCACACAATATGCCGATTGATACTACGCAATGACGGTAATTTGTGTTTTGTTTTGTGAATTAAATGTGTTCACAAAATTAAAAATCGCTAAAGTTGAAAAATGCGAAATTTAAGAGATTTTTTACTTAGTGAGTATTTATGTATCTTTGTACAAAATTTGACGAAAATGGCCCCTTCTATAAAAATATCGGATTTTAACTACACCCTACCCGTTGAGAAAATTGCCAAGTATCCTATAGAATGTAGAGACAGGTCAAGGCTTCTTGTTTTTAGAGATGGCAGTTTTTGCGATGATTTTTTCTATAATCTTTGGCAGCATATTCCGGAAAAATCGTTTATGGTTTTTAACAATACTAAGGTAGTGCCTGCCCGACTTTTCTTTAAAAAATCTACTGGAGCTTTAATTGAAATTCTTTGCTTAAATCCGGAAAATCCGTCTGACTATGTTACCTCTTTTGCAAGCCGAGGCACATGTACTTGGAATGTTGTTGTAGGAAATGCCCGAAAATGGAAGGATGGTTTTGTTTATTTTTTTGATGAGTCGCTGAGAGAAAAACTTGATTTTAGAGCTGAATTAGTTAAAAAAGCTGAGGAGGGCCAGGCTGCTGTGGTAAGGTTTTACTGGAATTCGGATATGACATTTTCTGAGGTCTTGGAACTTTGCGGCCAGATTCCGATACCTCCCTATCTGAATAGAGAATCTGAGGAAATAGATAAGTTGCGCTATCAGACTATTTACGCTCATTATGAGGGTTCTGTGGCTGCTCCTACAGCTGGTTTGCATTTTACAGATGCGGTACTGGCGTCTCTAGATGCTAAGCAAATAGTGAGAGAAAATGTTTGTTTGCACGTGGGCGCAGGTACTTTTGTGCCTGTTAAAGCGGAACTTATTGCAGATCATACTATGCATAGCGAGCCATTTTCTGTTTCCAGAATGTTTCTTGAGCATCTTTTAGAGACTATAGATAAAAATAAGGTTATAAGTGTGGGTACTACTTCGGCCCGTTGCTTGGAGTCTTTATATTATATAGGTGTTAGGTGTATGGAGAATCCCACTGCTCCTATACTGAGCGTAAATCAGTGGGAACCCTATGAGAAAGAGTATAAGTATTCTGTTTCTGAGGTTCTAAAAGCCATACTTGCCTTTATGGACAAAGCCAAAACGGAGCTGCTGTTGGCCAGTACAGAAATTATTATTGTGCCTGGATTTAAGTTTCGTGTTGTGGATATGCTTATAACAAATTTTCATCAGCCTCAGAGCACATTATTGTTGCTGATATCAGCTTTTATCGGCGATTCGTGGCGTAAACTCTACTCTCACGCTCTTGATTCAGGATATAGGTTCTTGAGTTATGGAGATAGTTCCTTACTTTACAGGCAAATCTAATTGTAGAAAAGATTTTATAACTTTGCGAATCATTTAGCGAGCACTACTATAGATGTCAGAAATTGATAGCATATTTGACGGTATCAGACCATACTACGATAGTGAAATATCTGATTCTGCAGCTCGGTTGCAGACATTTGAGTATTTAAACGATATTGCAGACTTCTTAAAAATAGAAGGTGGGGGCGATACGCTTCGGACTGCTCTGAGGGAATGTGCTACCATAGACGACTTTCAGGATAAGATAATGGTTCTGGTTGTAGACCATATACTATCGCGCACGAGTGCGGGCTTGGAGTACTCCGGCTTGGAGTATTTCGGAGGCAACAAAAAGTACCTAATCTTGGCTAATCATAGAGATATAGTGTTGGATTCGGCTATAATACAACTCATATTTCACCAGCATAAGATTTCTACCACTGAAATAGCTGTAGGGGATAACCTGATTACATCTAAGTTCATAGAAGATGTGGCAAGGAGTAATAAAATGATAAAAGTAACCAGAAGTTCTTCTCCGAGAGAGGTTTACACCTCTTCCATGCTCCTTTCTAAATATATCAGGCATCAGATAGTATCCGGTAGCAGTTCAATATGGATAGCCCAGAGGAACGGACGCACCAAAGATGGTTTAGATCTTACGGAGCAGGGGCTTTTGAAAATGGTTCAAATGAGCGGCGGAGGCGATTTTGAAGCAGATATGATTCAGTTAAACATTCTCCCTGCTGCAATTTCTTATGAATTTGAACCTTGCGATGCTCTTAAATGCAGAGAAATTTTTATAACGAGGCGACATTCATATTCAAAGCAGGAAGGCGAAGACTTGAACAGTATTTTAACCGGAATGAAATCGTGGAAGGGCAGAATATCCATTGTTTTTACAGAACCTATTCTTCCTCACGAGGTTAGCCATTGTTCTACATTTTCTAAGAATGAGAGGTTCTTGGAGTTAGGCAAAATAATAGACAAGCAGATACATGCCGCTTATCGCCTTTGGCCGAACAATTATATAGCAGAAGATATACTTCTTAATAGGGGCAATAAACCTTGCGCCTATGAAAATAAGTACTCTGCGGAGGAAAAGAACAGATTTGTTCTATATATGGCGGACCAGATAGAGTCTATACTGCCGGAACTGCTAAAACATAAGGAAATAGACCTATCTGATTCGGAAGCTGTGCACGAGGAACTGGAAGATATATTCCTTCATATATATGCAAATCCAGTAAAGGTAAGTAGCCAGTGAATAACAAGCCGGTAGTAAACATCTGTAGATATCCAAAGGATATTATCTTCAAACAAGACGAAATTGCCTGTCTGAAATAAGATTCCGAAAATAATACTTGTTAGGCATTGTGCATCAAATAATTATGCAAAATTAATGCATTTTAACTAATCTTGTACCATATAATGATATGGATATTGACAGCCTGTTATCTATATAGGTTAGAGTTTTATTGTTAGCTCTACAGGACAGTGATCGCTCCCCAATATCTCTGTATGTATTTTAGCATCGGCAAGTTTATTGTCTAATGTTTTAGACGATAGGAAGTAATCTATCCGCCAGCCGATATTCTTTTGTCGGGCCTGGAATCGGTAGCTCCACCAAGAATAAACATCGGTAGTATCGGGGTAAAAATGCCTCCAAGTATCTGTAAAACCGCTGTCTAATAGTGTAGAGAATTTGGATCGCTCTTCGTCTGTAAATCCAGGATTCTTTCTGTTTGTCTTAGGATTCTTTAAATCTATTTCTTTGTGTGCCACATTCATATCTCCGCAGACTATTACCGGTTTTTTTGTGTTGAGACCAGTTATATACGCTCTGAACGCATCTTCCCACAACATACGATATTCTAATCTTTTCAGCTCTTCTTGGGAGTTTGGAGTATATACGCATACGAGGTAAAAATTCTCAAGCTCTAAAGTAATGAGCCTTCCTTCGTGGTCGTGTTCTTGTATGCCCATGCCATAGGACACATTCAACGGTTCTATGCGCGAAAAAACTGCTGTTCCTGAATAGCCCTTCTTTTCTGCATAATTCCAGTATGATGCATAGTTTTGATATTTCAAATCTAACTGTCCTTGTTGCAGTTTGGTTTCCTGAATGCAAAATATATCTGCATTCATCATGCTGAAAACATCGGAGAAGCCTTTTCCCAAACATGCTCTCAGTCCGTTGACATTCCAAGATATTAACTTCATTGTAAAACGTTTTTTATAACATAACAACTACTTCCATAAAAAGAAAAAGAAGCGTGGAATGATGTTACAATAATAAGCAAAATGATGTGGAGGAAGAATAATTTCACAAGACACCTCTGGAGAAATGAGTCTTTCGTTAAATTCATATTGAGCATAATGCCCTGTTATGTCAGTAGTAAAAAAAGATAAGCGGTCGTCTGTCTTACGTCTCTCATGTTCATCGGGGCCGTAATAAGCATACCGATGATGAATAGAGTCTTTATATTCAGCTATATTCCAACTGCTTTCCGGTTTATTGATGATTTCAAATAAATCCTGTTTTTTATCTGATTCGGGCCATCTAAGTATTATAGTATCCTTGTCAGACATATTTTTTGTGTGTTTTCCATAATAAGAACTATAGTATAATGTTGGTGCCACAGAGGTGAACAGAGTTCTTATATAACTGTTTTCAGGCTCCGTTTTTCGTTTATGTATTCCTGGAATAATCAGCACTTCACTCCCATATACCCCAGGTTCTTTCTCCCATATCGTAAACTCCATTCCATCTGGAAGATGATAGAAATATTTTGAACCAGAAGCATCAGATTTTATGGAGCATTCTGCCTTAAAATTTTGCATAGTCTCTCTTTTAGAAGGACCGCTTATGGCTATTTCAGCTACGAAGATTACATTAAAAATCCAGAGTTGTACATACACGACTGTAATCAATATCAGCATTAAAGCTTTAATGGTTTTAGCCATAGTTATTCATCATTTTTTATAATTAAAGGATATCCTATGTGGTAGTAGGCTTGTCCCAAACCGTCTTGTATCAGTAAGCGGACATAGGATATATTAGGTTTATTGCTAAACAAGTACGGTTCGGAATAGCTATCAGACCGACCAATAGTATCTGCACTTTGCAACATTATATATCTTTCGTATGAGCGTGAATACTCCAATATTTCCCACTTGGAGCCAGGTACATTGACAATTTGAATTGCAGTCGAATCATATTTCAATTTATTGTATATACTATACAAGCCATTAGGGGCAACAATCAGTTTATTTTGGAGAAAATCATAGTCCTCAGACTGCTCGTTTAGAGTATAATAAAGCCCCAAAAGGGCTATATCGTCTATGTCCGACTCCATAGAGTAGGGGCTACTCCAATCCTCTATTGGTAGTATAGGATTGCGCATACAACCTCTGTATTTTATCCTAATGTGACTAACTTTAGACATCTCGCTGGTTTTAGGGTTAAACTCGCCGGGAATTACCCACACTAAACCATCGCTATTCCACTCACGATAAGGTATATACGCCAAGACAGTAAAGACCATTCCATCAGGCATACGGAATGTGTATTTTATAGCGATATGTTCTCTACTGCAACTGCCAACAATACACATACACACCAAAAGGATACAAATCAACAGCCATTGTTTGAACGCATACAGAGTTTTGCTTACATAAGTCATAGAGTTTATTAAAAAGTTTTTATTTCTGTTGTATAATACGGCTTAATTACTAGTAGAAAAGAAATTTTAAATCCTTGTACAGAAAAGTTAAGCCAAAGTAATACTTGATTCTTTGCCAACGATTAAAGGGTGTAAAAATTTCATAATACTCATATATTAGAGAATATTTTTCGAGTTGATACAGAACGTGATGCTCGTCTATATCAATCGTAAAAAAAGATAATTGATAATCCTTACCAGATATTGTATAATTATTAGATTTATTAGATTTGTTAGATTCCATAATATTCCAGTCGCTTCCTGATTTATTTATGATTTCAAATAAATCCTGTTTTTTATCTGATTCGGGCCATTGAATAATTATTGTGTTTTTATAGCGCCTGCGGTCTTTAGGAAGATAATATAATGTTGGATCCGATGTAGAGAATCGTGCTCTTATATAACTATTTTTGGGCTCTGTTTTTCGTTTATGTATTCCTGGAATAATAAGCACATCACTCCCATATACCCCAGGTTCTTTCTCCCATATAGTAAACTCCATTCCATCTGGAAGTTGATAGAAATATTTTAAACCAGAAGCATCAGATTGTGTGGAGCAAAAAGCCTTTGGAACACGCCTCGACAGTACACCTACCGGAAAGTGTGGATACGAGAGCATATCAATAGGACCGAACAACTCACAGACCCATAATAATATACAAGTTAGTACCAGCATTAACGCTTTCCCGATTTTAATCATAAACATTCACTTTGTTATAACATTCATTCATTATTTGTTACAGGTAGGGGGTAACCTATATGATATAAACATTCTCGCAAAAAGGCGCCTATCTCAATGTGAACATAGGATATATCCGATGCGTGGTTGTGCCCAAACCCACCTATATTGGCGTAGAGTTTCTCAGTAGTATCCTTTCCTTTTGCCATTAGATATTTGTTGTGTGAGCGTGAGTACTCCAATATCTCCCACTCAGAATTAGGCACATTGACAATCTCAAAATCTGTAATCCAGTAACTACGATCTTCACGCATAGCCCCCGCAGTGCCACGCGGGCTGATAATCAGCTTATTTTTTAGAAAATTATAGTTCTTAAATTGCTTGTTCAAAGTATAGTAAATATCAAAAGATGCAATTTCTTCAGTATGCAGTATAGAAGCTTCTGATCCTTTGTATATTGTTTTAATATAACTTACTTTAGGACTCTCGCCAGGTTTAGGATTAAATTCACCGGGTATGATCCAATACGTTGCTTGTGCATAATAATCATAATAAGGTATATATGCCAAAACAGTAAAAACCATTCCGTCTGGTATGCGGAAAACATATTTTATACCTAAACATTCATCTTTTTTACAGCCACTAACAGTGCTCATACACGCCATAAAAAGGCAGAGAAATAGTCCACAATTGAATTTATGTAGTATTTTTTTGATATTGGTCATAAAGTTTATTTTTTAAGAACTACTCCTTTTCTTAGCAAAAATAAGATATTGTTTGTGGTAAATTAGTGTCTTCTAATATAAATACTATCGATCTGGCATTGAGCGTTTAGCGTTATGCTTTTGAGTAAAATAACAAAGAGAAGTACATGAATTCTTTTTTTTATTTTATACACAATCTAATTTATTACGTATGCCTTAATATTACGGACATTTAAATTTTCTATTATGAATATTCCAACGTAAGTGTTTAATAATATAATATAGCGCTATGAAGAAAAGCAACTTCAATCCAAGTTTAATGAAATTTCTACAAATCCATGCGGAATAAATATCTCGCCGGTTTATCCACAAGGTTTTATGCTTAGTGCTCAGTTTTTGATAAACCTCATCAATTTCAATTGACTTAATATCTATGTCATACCACTTACCAACAAAAAGGCTTATGATAAGATCTTCTATTATCATTGCGAAGTCCTCATCAAATTCTTCGCTAATTGATGATGATTGCAAGTAAGCATACCTAATATCATGCGTATTGTCATCATAATATTGGGTTATAACACCATTTTTCAAGAAAAAGAAAGAGAAGATATAGTTACTATCAAGCATTGTTGTGTTTAAAAATATATTGGAACTTTTTATGGGGCATAGTTCAAAGGAATATGGAGTAGGAGGAATTTCTCTGAAGTCTAACTCAATAGCGTTTTTGGGATGTAGAATATGGTAAGTAGAAATATTAGCCCCCTGCAGTCCGCCTTGGTAATCTATATATAAATATAATAGTATGAGTATTATGCAATAAGTAATGAGATAACATATAGTTTTTCTGTATTTTATTAAAATCAGGACTAAATAAATAAAGACAGTAAGATATATAGCAAAATGCAGTAGTGCTATGATGTCAAAAGAGCTATCGCCAGATGTATATTTAAACGAATCTTTCTTGAGTTTTGTTTTTTCTAATGCAGAGTGTCCTTCATGTATTTCTTGAAAAGCAATACTGTCTCCTGTTTTTTCAAGAGCTATGTAGTGAATATTATTATTGTAGTCTATATACTTTACAATCAGAGAATCCTTACTATGAGCGTATTCCAAGATATATTCAATTTTATGCTCTGTATCTGAGGTATCAAATCTTTTGCTTCCTAAAAAATTGCCTGCTAAAATTACATCGGACGAATCTACGAACAATTTTACTTTGTCGCTTAGACTAATCGGCCTTACTCCGTGAGGGAATTTACTGCTTTTAAAGTACTTACTCCGGCCCGTATCTGCGAGGTGATAGTCTGTTACAAGCAATGTTAAAACAATACAGCAGAATATCAAAAGCATTCTAAATGAAGTACTTTTTATATGTAATTTTTGGAATGCCATCTATTTAATGCGGTTTGTAAAAAAATGTTATAGTTCTTGGATTATAATTATAGCCAATTCCACCAAGCTCTAAATTTGGACCCTTTGTGCATATTGCTTATTTTTTCCTCTTCAAAACAGTATTGCCTTGCTTTCATACTTATCTATTGGTCGTTGGAATAGAGGGTTGTGATAACAACTCAACATAGTGCAATATAACATTTTTACGGAGAAGATGCAAAAGGGTAGGTAACACTTTTTTATTTACAAGTAAAGATAGGTTTTATCGTTTATTTTTGCCATATTTGTATATTGTGCCAACTGAAGAATTCCATGAGGCGATTGGGGCTAATACTAACTATAATACTTTTATTTGTTTCTTCTTTTGCGGAAGCAGATTCTGTATTGTCTGATACCGATACCTTAAAGGCTGTTTTAGAGTCAGACGATGGTTTTTATACAGAAACACGGCGCCAGAAGTTTCCGGTATTCGGTATGTTTAAGCAGACCTATTTTGCTACAGGCATTCCTACAAATATGCGTGCCAATAAACATAATACAGATGTTCGTTTTCAGCTGAGTATAGCCGTAAGGTTGGCCCGAAAAGATAATGTGGATATTTTGGGAACATATACAGAAAGGGCTGTTTGGCACCTATACGATAAATCCAGTCCTATTGTAGAGAATGTTTTTAACCCGGGAATATGCGTTTATTGGTATAAGAATCCTAAGTGCGATTTTATGTTTGGGCTGAGTCATGAATCCAATGGTTATGCGTATTCAGAATCGAGATCGGCCAATACTATATACGCTGGGGCTCTTTATACGGTAAGCCAGAATCTTACATTAGGCACAAAGGTTTGGATAGGCTATTGTGAAAAGCTTAAAACAATGCCTTCGTGGTTTAAGAAACGTGGTTACATGGAATTTTGGACAACATATAAGGCATTAGACAATCGTGTGCGTCTGACTGCACTCGTTAATCCGTCCAATTATTTTAAGAACTACAATGTAGAATGCAGCGCTTCGTATAGATTGTCTGCAAAGGGGACGTTTTTGCCTGCATTGTTTGTACACTACAGACATGGTTACTGCGAAACGATGGTAGATTATCATATCTATCAGTCGTTTTTGCGTATTGGCTTGGCACTTGAACTAAAAAATGGATATAATTCATCTATACATTAAACATATTTATTTACTATGAAAAAATTGTTTACATTCTATGTGTGCATGTGCTCTGTGGCGGTTGCGCTTTGCATTGGTTGCAAGAATGAGCCACAAGATAAAAAAGAGCAACAAAATCAGTCTGTAACTGATATAGCAGATACCATAAAAGTAGCACAGGCAGCAACTGCTGATTTGTTTGACGAGAACATAGAGGCAGACGCAGGAGAAGAGGTGTGGACTATGTTTGGCGGCACCTATTTCTTTTTTACCGATGGACAATCTGTAGTTTTAGAATTTCCGCTCATTGGTGAAGATGGAGCTCCAAAGTTTCTATATGGGGATTATTCAGAAGAGGCTTTGGTTGATACGCAAACCGGAAAAATTGTGGTGAAGGATAGTACCGGCCGTGTAATATTTAAGGGGTACGTATATGATGGAGGAAATACCTTGAGGGGAATTTTGGACGGCAAACCTTTTGAGGCTATGGGAAGTGGCGACTAAGTATCCGTTATACACTATTTATATACCTGTATATTAGTATTGTGATATAAACCTATATTGTATGAAAAGAATACTTATAGCAATATTTGTATTGCTAACCGTTATACCTGCAAAAGCAGACGAGGGAATGTGGCTTCCGGTTCTTATAAACCAGAGAATTAAAGATATGAGAGCCAAAGGATTTAAACTCAAGGCAGAAGATGTTTACAGCGTAAACAAAGCCTGTCTGAAGGATGCTGTAGTTTTGTTTGGTTCTGGTTGCACGGGAGAGCTGGTTTCTGATAAGGGACTTTTATTCACAAACCACCATTGTGGCTATGGACAGATTCAGAAGCACAGTAGCGTAGAACACGATTACCTGAAAGACGGCTTTTGGGCAATGAACCTAAAAGAAGAGTTACCTAACAGAGGACTTACGGTGAGTTTTTTGGAATACATGGAAGATGTAACAGAAAAAGTGTTAGCAGGTTATGAAACGTGGATGAGCGAAAAGCAGAGAGATTCTTTAATTAGAGTTAATAGCAGAGCATTGGTATCGAACGCCACAAAAGCCGGTAATGGCTTACGGGCTAATGTAGAGGCTCTATTTTATGGCAATCAGTATTTTTTATTCGTTTTTAGAACTTTCCGCGATATTCGCCTTGTTGGTGCCCCACCTTCATCTATAGGTAAGTTTGGAGGCGATACCGACAATTGGATGTGGCCGCGTCATACAGGGGATTTTGCAATATTCAGAATATATGCAGATAAAGACAATAATCCGGCAGATTATTCGGAAGACAATGTGCCATATAAGCCTAAAAAGTTTTTTAAAATAAGCCGCAAAGGAGTTAAAGAGGGCGATTTTACTTTTGTTTATGGTTGCCCTGGCAGCACAAAACAGTATATCACCTCAGACGAGGTAGAGTATATAGGCAATATTTCAGATCCGCAGAAAATAGAACTGAGAACAAAGCGATTGGATATAATGAAGAAATACATGGCAAAGAGCCCGGTAGTACGAATTCAGTACTCGTCAAAGGCTGCAAGTGTGTCCAATGCTTGGAAGAAATGGCAGGGAGAGGCAAAGGGGCTGAAGAGAATGGCTACCGTGGCTAAAAAGAAAGCATACCAGCAGCGTTTTAGGCAGTGGGCAAAAGGTACACGCTACGAAGGGCTTTTAGAAAAGTTGGAAAAGCTATATGCAGAAAGGAAACCATACTTTATTGCGTATGAATACTATACAGAAACCATACGAGCTGTGGAAATTCTTAATTTTGCATCAGATTTGAGAAACAATCTTAAAAATCCAAAGGTTAGAAGCAATATAGCAGAAGTGTTCTTTAAAGATTATTATCAGCAGATAGACGAGGAAGTGTTTGTTGCAATGATACAAGCATTTGCAGACAACATACCAGAAGATTTTCAGCCACAGTATTTTAAAGATCAGCTAAAGGCTTATGGCAGTGTAGAGGCTTGGCAGAAAGACCTTTTCTCTAAAACCATATTTACAGACAAAGAAAGGGTATTGGCCT
Organism: Bacteroidales bacterium UBA3709; assembly: GCA_002372015.1. GTDB lineage: Bacteria > Bacteroidota > Bacteroidia > Bacteroidales > UBA932 > Egerieousia. The sequence continues at coordinate 17,027 of DFIA01000088.1, forward strand.
TGGAACCTAAAGACAAGGAGCTTGTAGAGGCAGATCCTGCAATCAGACTTGCCGATGCTTTTGGGGAGTGGTTAGCGGAGAGCCTGCGCCCGCACCTTAACAACCTCAATAATCAAATAAGGCTTGCATATCGCGATTATATGCAGGGTCAGATGGATTTTGAACCAAACAAGCAGTTCTATCCGGATGCCAATCTAACATTGCGAATTGCTTATGGTAAGGTGCAAGGCTACAGCCCTGCAGATGGGGTTTATTATACTCCGGTTTCTACCTTAAAGGGGATTATAGAGAAGGATAATCCTGATATATTCGATTACAACATACCGCAGACGCTCAGAGATATTTATGCTGCAGGAGGCTATGAGAATCAGCCGGTTTGCTTTCTTGCTACAAACCATACAACAGGAGGAAATTCCGGTAGCCCTATCATAAATGCAGATGGTAATTTAGTAGGAATCAATTTTGACCGAGTTTGGGAAGGTACTATGAGTGATCTCGTTTACGACCCAGAGGTTTGCCGTAATATATCGCTGGATATAAGATACTTACTGTTTAATATAGAACACATAGGGAAGGCATCTTACCTGTTTGATGAAATGGTGTTTGCAGACTAAAAGTTCGTAGTAAGGCTTTATTGCGGTGTTTTATTCAGACTAAACCGATTAAGGGAGATGAAGAAACTGTTTTCTTTACTATTGGTGTTTGGTTTTACACTGTCTTCTGCTTGGGCGCAGGAGGCTATTGGCGAGGGTTATTCTTACGTCTATGAAAAGAAGCCCTCGCTCGTAAAGCGTTTGGTTAGTTTTTTAGAGAGACGCGAGCTTTCTGGCGTAGATACAAACTATATAGGTGTGCCTAAGCGTAAGTGGGCAGCTTTTGCAAATTTCAGTGTTTCGGATGTAGATTTTAGCCTTAAAAGTAATTTGCTGAAAGACACACCGGTTGGCTATGGTGCAAAGATAGGCAGGGTGAAGATAGACATGTATTCTAAATTAGAGGAGCAAGTTTCTTTGGGGCTGTATTTTATGGGCTATGGATTGAGCTACTCTGTTGCATTAGGAAAGGGATATAAGAAAGATCTTTCTTTTACCATGTATTCTTCTCCGATGGGCGGTGAACTACGCTATCACTCCACAAATAAATTTAGAGGTAAGATTGTGATTGAGGGTATGGGGAAAGAATTTGACATTGCGGAGGGAGATGCCAAAATGGAGAATTTTATACTCAACACTTACTATGTTTTTAACCACAGGAAGTTTTCTTATGGGGCGGCGATGAGCCATTTTAAGCTTCAGAAAAAGAGCTCAGGCAGTATCTTGGCCGGCCTTACCATAAACCAGACAAAACTAAGGGCTTACGATATTCTTTTAGCCTCTTTGATGGGAGGTGTTACAAAGATGCAGTTGCGTCAGTTGGCTATAGGGGCAGGTTATGGTTATAACTGGATTCCCAAACAAGGGCTGACAATTCATCTGTCTGAAATACCGATGATATTGATAACTACAAAATCTGCAACAAAGCTCGATGGGGAGTGGTCTGATTCTCAGAAAGACATGCAGAAAAAATTGTTTGGCAATAAGACTCGGGTATCGTTTACTCATGTGTTGAGGGCTGGTGTCAGTTATGAGTGGGCAGACAGGTATCTTGTCGGATTGTCTGGGCACTATAACTATTTTAAGGTAGGCAAGCGCTCGTCTTACCATGCAAGCACAGAAGATTGGAATACAAAGCTATTCTTTGCATACAGATTCTGATGCAGAACCGTATCTTAGAATATTCGGGTTACTTGAATATATTTCTTGTGAGCAGATAGTTTACACCAAAAACTACATGTGTGTTGCAGTTGTCTATCGGTATTAGCTGCGGTGTCATCTTAAAGTAATAACTGTCTGTACCTGCAAATATGCTGAACTTTTTGGCATATATGTTTACCATACCTCCATACTCCCAGCCAAAAGTTGTATATGCGGTATTTGCAGATAAACTCAGCCATTTGAGAGGAGTTGCATTCAGGGAGAAACGGACTTCTTTATAGCGATTTATATTACTGTTTCTAAGAACTCCCAACACACCTATAGACATCTTGTTGTAAAATGGCATTTTAAATTCGGCTCCTGCATGTAGGTTAAGGCTGAGACTTTGGGAGGTATAGTTCTTTTCCATAGGAACAAACTCATAAACACTCTTTAATCTATTAACTATCTCATTAAAAATGGTACCCATATTACCGATAACATCGGTTTCTTCTTTATGTATAATGAAGGTGTTCCAATCGTTCAAACCATTAACTTTATTTCTCCATACTATAAAGCCAAGATCATTAACAGCGGCAGATACATTTATATATTGATTGATTTCGTATTTTATACCTAAATCTATGGCACCTCCCATACCACCGAAACCAAGTGGTTTGAATTTTATATTTTTAAGCCTTAGTACATCATACTCTCCAAGCGCCCCTTGCATCAATTCCTGTTTTACACCTCCTCCGGATGCTCTGAGTATGGCATTTGACCTAATAGCCCACTCCGAACCGTCTAAATTTGCGAACATTTCATCTACTTTCAGGCTGATTTTATTAGTGCCTATCAGCAGTTTAGCTCTTGCACCTACTGAGAGTTTTCCAAATTTTGCAGAGGTTCCACTGGCTATTTCTAAGTAGGTGTGGGTGTAACCATAAACATTCGACAGATCGTAGAAGAAATTATCTTCATTTCCTCCTTTAAGAAAACTGAACAGATTATATGGTATTTTGGCCGTGGTAGCATTGCGCATATTTATTTCAAATGTCTGAAATACAGGTTTCTCTTTTATTGTGGTCCAAAATCCGGCAGAGGCTATATTGTGGTTTACATGTACATCTATTCTGTTAAGTTGTTTAAGCTTGGCCAAGAATTCGTCTCGGTCAACAGATTTATGCATAAAGCTTACAAGCTTATCGTTGTATGGATATAATAGGGTGGATACTCCTATATCGCTGTTGGTGCCGGCGTTCAGATTACTTATCAAAGCTCCGAGAAAGTTCCTTTGTGTAGAAAAGGCCGGATTAAGACGATAGGAGTAGGTGTAATTATCTATAAAATAAGCACTCCTGAGATCTTGCGCTTTAGCTCTTTCAGGAATTATTAGCAGTATAGATAGTGCAACTGTTAGCGGAGCTATTAGGTATATGTTATGTGTTTTCATTGGTGAATGCATATTTATTCAGAATCTTGTACTTTGTTTTTCTTAATTCTGAAATTTATCCCATCGGGGAGCTGTATTTTTACATTCTTAACTGCTAAACCACAACCTTTGGCTACCATAGTTTTACTCGTAGGCATTTCTCCTACAGTCATAACCAGTACCAAACCATTAAACCCACCCCCGAGCAGGTTTTCTTTGGAACTGATGTTTAAGGTGGTTTCTACTAAGCCGGGATATTCTTCGGTACCTGCCGGTATATCTGCATCTAAGATACCTGTAATACCTTCTATGGGAGCTCCTAAAGTATCTACAAACTTGCAAGAAATGTTCATGTCAAAAGGCATTGTATTCTTTAGTGTCATAAAGAATTTCAAATGCGGTACATGTGTGTTTTTGAGATCTATAAAAGATAGTCCTAAGAGGTTGTAATTGCCCAATTCCAAATCGTAGAGTACTGTTCCTGCTGGATCGTAGATATAATTACCTTCTTCGTCTTTACTGAACAAAGCTTTGGTGTGGTTAGAGAGCAGAGAACCTATTTTTATAGTAGAGAAATTACCTATTGGTACAACAATCTGCTGACCTGCATTTATCTGATAATCTATGTTCTTACTTCTTAGATCGTAGTGTTTGTCTATGGTACAGGCAGAATAGATTGCTACAACAATAATCGTGAATAAAAAGCAGATAATCTTTCTCATAATAAAAGTCTCCGATTATAAAGTTAAGTGCAATTTGAACGTACAATTTACGCATTTTAGATGGTAAAAAAAAATTATATTTGCATCAGTAATTAGTATTTAGCTAAATAACCATAAGAACATGAAGAAAATCTATAGTTTGATCTTGTTGGCAGTAGTAGCTTTATGTGCAATGCCCCAGTCTGCCAGTTTGTATGCTCAGGAGCATGAAGACGGTTTTGATCGTAATAGGAAATTTGAGCTTTATGTAGGAGACATAACTTATACTCCCAAGAGTAAAGAAACAACTACAGGCTCAAAGGTGTTGGATGTTATCGCAGCTGTAGCAACAGGAGAGTTTACAGAAAACTATGATAGTTATGCAGATGCAGTAAAGGCTAACATAGTGAAAGGTTTGAGTTGGGCTTTCCGTTTTAAGGTTATGGACAGACAGTTTGATCCGGAATCCGACAAAATGGATTATGCGTTGTTCATAGATGGTACAATATCCAGAATAACTACAACTACAAGGGTTTTCACTGAGGAGGTAAAGCAGAAAGACGGAACTAAGAAGAGTGTGAGCAAAGAAAAGTATCAGGCAGTAATTATGCTTACACTCAATCTAAAAGACTTGGCGCATGGAACTATCATCAATAGCAATACTTTTAGAATAGAAAGTAATGAGTATTCTTCTTCGTGGTTCCTTTCCAGACAGGCTGCTTTGGATAAAGCCATAGAATATGTGGCAAACTATGTGACCAGATATTACGACGATGTGTATCCTCTAACAGCTGATATTATAGAGTTAGGCACCGATAAAAACGATAAACAAAAGGAGGTTTATATAGATTTGGGCTCAAAGCATGGTGTTTATGAAGGCCTTACCTTTGGGGTATATAAGCTGAAGACAATTGCCGGCCGAGATGCCAGAACATATCTTGGCAGGCTGAAAGTGAAAAAAGTAGAAGGGCCTGAGGTGAGTTTCTGTAAAGTGGTATCCGGTGGAAAGGATATAAAGAAATGTTTAGACGATAACGACACGCTTTTGATAATATCGAGACACTAATTACATCTTATGCATATTGATTATAATCAGTATGTAAGTTTCTTAGTGATATAAGTGATATATTCTATTCTTTTAGAGAAATAATTTTACTTTAACGTATGAAAAAAATACTTCTTTTTTCAGCAGTGCTTTTTATTGCTGTGGTGTCTTATGCTGGTGATTATCTGACAAATACAAACCAGAGTGTCAAGTTTTTAAGGAACCCTGCCAGAACGGGTGCCATAGGTATAGATGGGGTTTATTACAATCCGGCCGGAGTTGTCTTTATGGAAAAGGGCTGGCATCTCCAGTTTAACTGGCAGAGCCCTCATCAAACAAGAAATTCAAAGGCCAATTATGGGCCTTTATTTGGGGCAAATTATTTAAACCCTGGTACAAGTGAGGCAGATGGGTCTTTTAGCCGTATATTTAAAGGAAAGGTAGATGTGCTTATTCAACCGTCTTTATTTGCTGCCTACAATACCGGCGATTGGTCTTTCCAGTTTGGTTTTGGTATTCTTGGAGGTGGTGGAGAGTGCGAATTCAAAAACGGGATAGGGGCTTTTGAGGCTCTTGTAGGCCAAATGGGTATGACTACCCTTGGAGCTAACTTTGGCGGTTATAGCCTAAATTCTTCTGTGAAGGGTAAATCTTTCTACTATGGCATAACACTGGCTGCTGCCAGAAAACTTACAGAAGATTTGAGTTTGAGCATAGGTTTGAGAGGAGTATTGGCGGCCAATCACTACAGAGGTTCTGTTACCGACATTACATTCCGCACAATATCGAACGACATAATACCTGTTTCCAATCCCTTTATTTTAGATTGCAAGCAAAAAGGTTTTGGAGTTTCTCCTATAATCGGCTTAGATTATCAGCCCAATGAGTATCTTAATCTGGCTCTGAGATATGAATTTAAGAATAAGTTATCTTTGAAGAGCAAGGCACAAAATAATGAGGCATTTAATAATCTGGCGGCAGGTAATGCTTCATTTGCAGGTTTCTTGGATGGAGCCAAGACAAATGCCGATATGCCTGCAGTTTTTGCATTTGGGGCAATGGTGCGGCCTGTGGAAAAACTCAGATTGAATGTTGGCTATAACCATTATTTTGATTTGGATACCAAGCAGTGGAATAAGAGTCTTTTAAAGGATACAGACGAGATTACGTTTGGTGTAGAATACGATATTACAGACAGATGGGAGGTAAGTGCCGGAATACAGCAGACATTTTACAACCAGAAAGAGGCAAACTATTCAGACTTGTCTTTTAACTTGAACTGTTTTTCGTATGGTTTTGGAGTAGGTTTTGCCATTACTGAGAATCTCAAACTTAATGCCGCTTATTTTGCATCTAATTATAAGGACCATACAAAAACTACTACTGTTGGCTATACTAAATACAGCCGCACCAATAAAGTTTTTGGAGTGGGTGTAGATTTTACTTTCTAAGTTTAACTAACAGTTTTAAGCCCTATTATAGAGGCAATAAGAGTGAATATGAAGACCAACCTCCATAGTGAGGTTGGTTCTTTAAATACCAATATGCCGAGTAGAACCGTACCTACAGCCCCAATACCTGTCCATACAGGGTAGGCTGTACCTATAGGTATGGTTTTTATGGCTTTAGCCAACAATATCATACTGAGAGTACAAGCTGCAACAAAGCCTAAATACCACAGAGTAGCTTCCATGCCTGTAGAAGCCTTTGCCTTTCCTAGGCAGAAAGTAAAAGCACATTCGCAGAGGCCTGCGAGTAGTAGAATAATCCAATTCATCTGAGAATTCCGTTTTCTGTTATAGTGCGAGTACTATAATGATTTTCTCATAATAGTTATACTTTTTTAGCAAGGGTGGGAATCAGTATAAAACTAACAACTACTTCTATTGCCAACAAAATTATCCATATTGGTCGGTAGTTGTCTTTTAAGGCTACTAAGATCAGTAGCAAAGCTATGGAACATAGTATAGAATGTATTATTCTGAACTTACGCACATCATACTTTGAAGAATCTGCAAATCCAAATGTAAATACTTTCAGGGTAAAATCACTGCTAGAGAAAAGATCCAAAGCAATAAATACTAATAAAACACCCATAATAATATATAGAACCATATTTATTGATTTTTAATAAGTGCACTCTTTATTTAATTCAGAAAGAAGATGGTTGAAGTTTCTCAACCACAAAATCAGGTACTGGAGACCTCCCCAAAAATGCGTAAAGCACCTTTCTTATATATGCAGGCTTCTTTTCACACAACAAGCCAGCAGTAAATATCAGTATCTGTTTTTGGCTCATAGTGAGTCTTTTTACAAATGTACTAAAAAAATTGCTAAAAGCAAATCACCCTGCCGACAATGATTTCTCGTAGTAGATTTACTATTGTTTTGCTCTAAGTAATTTTGAGTAATGTAATTATACATACAAAGCGAATTCAGCTGTATCTTTTTGAAAAAAGTGATGTACATATTATATTTGTTTTAGATAGACAAACGGAAAATAACTATAGTTACTTCGGAAATTAAAATTTAGATTATGAAAGTATATGGATTTTTAGTGATAGCAGCTCTGACGTTGGTTGCTTCTTGCCGCAATGGAGCAGATGATAATGGTGGCAAAGCAGTTAATTACGTTGCCACAGATGCCCGCACAATGGGTTTGTTGGGTGAGGTTAAGGAGGTTAAGGTTGCTGCAATTTTTGGCCTTGATGAGAAAGGCGAGGAGGTTACAGATGGTTATCAGTTGCAAGCTATTTTTGATGAGAATGGTAGAGTGTTGTTAGATAACTGGGGCAACAAGTATGAGTATGATGCAGAGGGCAATTTTATAAAAGGGAGTTCAGATATAGCAAAGGTAACAAGAGATGAGCAGGGGCGGCTTGTGGGGTATCATAATATGACTACAGATTACACTCAAGCTATAGATTACGATCATTACATCAGTTTGGATTTATCTTACGATGAAAAGGGTAGAGTGTTGAGAGAGGAGGTTGGGCGTTGGGAGAGTGGCAATACTAACACCTATGTCTATGAGGGGGATAATATCTATCCTCAAAGAAACTATTTTGTTGGCGGTGAAACTATTACAGTAACCAAAGGAACATCTGTTTACAAATATACTTCTTTTGATAAAAAAGGTAATTGGATAGAGCGCGAGGTGATAACTGAAGCGGTTTCAACCTCAGAGGGTGATGAGGAAAATCCTGATGCATATAAATTAGAATATACAGAAAAACGAGAAATCGTTTATTGGTAGTTGGCCTATAATCCAAAGTACTCTTGGCTTTCAGTTATGATTTGCTTCGTTTCCCTTGTGTTTAGCGGGCTTTTTTTAGTATTTTTGGAGTAAGTTATTTTATAATGAAGGCGTATGAAAAAAGTTCTTTCTTGTTTTTTTCTTTTGCTTTTTTCTGTGCTAAGTGCAGTATCGTTAGCTCAGATTAAGGTTATTGCCCATAGAGGGCATTGGAACACAAATGGGAGTTGGAGTGGAAATGACGCAACTCCCCAGAACTCGCTGTCTTCGTATAGGGCTGCCGAGAAACTCGGTGTTTATGGCTCAGAGTTTGATGTTAATATGACCTCTGATGGTAAATTGGTAGTTTGCCATGGGCCCAAGATTGTTTCTTTGGCCGATGTTCAGAAAGAAACTTTTGAGGATGTTAGAAAGCAGATTCTTACAAATGGCGAGGCTGTGCCTTCTCTCGATGAGTTTTTACTTCTGGCCAAGAAATGTAAGATACGGCCTGTTTTGGAGATAAAGCCCGATTATAGAGATAAAGATAATAGTCTGCCGGCTTTTGAGGCTATTGCCAATAGTTTGAAAAAGCACAAAATAAACATGGCAGACATAACCATTATATCTTTTAGCTTGGAAGTTTGCAAAGAAGCCGCAAAGCGTTTTCCGAAAACGATGGTTCAGTTTCTTGGGGGCTCTAAGACGCCTGACGAACTTTATAAACTGGGTATTAAAGGGTTAGATTATCATTATTCGGTATTAGATAAGCATCCTGAATGGGTACATAGAGCACATGAATTGGGAATGGAGGTAAATGTTTGGACGGTAGATAAAAAGAACGATATCAAGCGTATGGTGGCTCTTGGGGTAGATCAGATAACTACCAATTATCCGCTTCTTGCACAAAAGATTATAGATGGGACTCTGCCAAAGAAGGCGTTGATAATAGGGGCGCATCCAGACGATCCTGAAACCGGCTGTGGTGGAACCATGATTTTGCTCAAGCGTGCCGGCTGGGATGTAACATGCATATATCTAACTAAAGGTGAGGCCGGTATCGTAGGTAAGACACACGAGGAGGCAGCAAAAATAAGAACTGAAGAAGCTCTTAACGCTTGTGCGATTACGGGTTCTGAATATAAGTTTTTAACTCAGATAGACGGACAGACAGAAGTAAACAAAGAGCGCTATGATGAGATGTTGAAGCTTATTCAAGACGAAGCACCTGACGTGGTTTATACTCACTGGCCTATAGATAGCCATAGAGACCATCGTGTATGCTCAATTCTTGTTTATGATGCTTGGAGAAAATCGGGAGAAGCTTTTGACTTATACTATTTTGAGGTTATGACCGGAACGCAGACTCAAAATTTTAACCCTACCGATTATGTAGATATATCGTCTGTTGTAGAGGAAAAGCATAAGGCATGCCTATGCCATGTGAGCCAAGATATGCCGCCTCTTTTAGATAACTGGCACACTCCAATGGAAAAGTTGCGTGGTTTGGAAGTTCGTAGCAAGGCAGCAGAGGCATTTATTCGCCAAATTAGCAAGGGTGGAGAGAATATAAACAACAAATAATAACTGTTACGATGAAGAAAATTTTTTATGTACTTATTGCGGGATGTGCTTTTCTGGCATATTCCTGCAAATGTGATAGCCAAAAGCCGGCAGATCCGCAGGGACAGGGAACTCCTTCCGTAAAAACTGAAGGTATTGCAGATCCTGTAAAACTTTATGAACTCCAAAAGGATACAGTGGTAGTGCCAAGTGGCGAAATAGCTTCAACAGATAAGTGTCTGAGCAACGATATAGTAGAGCATCAGATGGCACAGGCTTGGAATAAGATAAGTATTAAGGTTAAAGACCAGCCAGATGCTAAAGAACCAGACCTTAAAGAGGTACTGAGATCTATAGCAGAAGTTTATCCAACCAAGATGCTGCTGGAGTGGGTTAATGGCACAGATCATTTAGGTAATCCTACAACCGGCAATTTTATAGAAGACGATGAAAACTATATAATAACCGGAAAGTGGCAGGGATTAGACTTTGACAATAATTTTAGCCTAAAGGCATGGAAAATGATAGACGATACCTGGACTATTGGTTATGTGGGCCATTACCTGTGGGATGGTAATGATGGAATAGGGGTTTATCAAACTCTGATGTTCTGGACATTTGACCCTGAGAAAGAGAAAATTCTCAGGCCGATAACAGACGCAGGCAAGCCTCTTCCTGTATATACTCCGGAGAGAGGTTATGTAGTGTTTGCACAGAATAACGATAATTTAGACTTCTTGGATTCGGCAGATCCGGATAGGTTCTGGATGTGGAACGGCCATTGGTTTGAAAGTCGCTAAGCTTGCCTGTAAAGAAAGAAAAAAGGGTTGACCAAATACTTTTTGGTCAGCCCTTTTGCTTGTGCGTTATACCGTATTGAGCGGCTATTTGCTGTAATCGTAGAAGCCTTTTCCTGTTTTTCTTCCGAGCAGGCCGGCTCTAACCATTTTTCTTAGCAGCGGATGTGGACGATATTTGGAGTCGCCAAATTCGTTATATAGCACTTCCATTATAGCAAGGCATACATCTAATCCGATAAGATCGCCGAGAGCTAATGGCCCCATCGGGTGGTTAGCTCCTAATTGCATGGCTGCATCTATTTCTTCTGCACTGGCGATACCATCTGCAAGTATTCCAACACCTTCATTTACAAGAGGTATGAGTATTCTGTTTACAACAAAACCGGGAGCCTCGTTTACCGATACAGGGGTTTTGCCTATGGCTTTGGCTATTTCCACAACCTTGTCGTGTACTGCTGCTGAGGTAAGCTGGCCTTTGATAACCTCAACTAATTTCATTAGCGGCACAGGGTTGAAAAAGTGCATTCCTATTACATTCTGAGGGCGGTTAGTAAATGCTGCTATTGCTGTGATACTCAGAGAAGAGGTATTTGAGGCAAGTATAGCCTCTGGTTTGCAGACCTTGTCTAAAGTTTCCCAGATTTCTTTCTTTACTTCCATGCTTTCTGCCACAACCTCTATTACAAGATCGGCTTCTTTAAGATCTTCGTAATTGAGAGTATCTTTGATTCTTCCGAGGATAGCATCTTTTACCTGCGCCTCCATCTTTCCTTTCTCTACGCTCCTTGCAAGAAACTTTTCTATGGCTTTGTGAGCTTTTCCGAGGGATGCCTCACTGCGTCCTTTTAGAATTACATCGTGGCCTGCGGCTGCAAAAGTTTGCGCTATGCCGTGCCCCATTGTTCCATTTCCAACAACTGCAACTTTCATATTCTTTTATTTTTAAGTAGTTATATGTATAGTGTTTTAATTCTATTTCTAATTTTATTTCTTTTTCCATTCAGCTGTTCGCTTTTCTATAAATGCACTCATGCCTTCTTTTTGATCCTGAGTAGAAAAACAGAGGGCAAAGAGATTATTTTCTATAGCAATGCCGGAGTCTATATCGGTTTGCATGCCTCTGTTAATGGCCTCTTTACTGAGTTTTACAGCAATAGGGGCATTTTTAGCAATGGTTTTAGCCATGCTGATAGCACTGTCTATAAGTTGTTCAGGCTCTACAACTTTATTTACCAAGCCTATTCTGTAGGCTTCGTCTGCCGTTATGGCTTTTGCTGTGTATATAAGTTCCTTAGCTCTTCCTTCTCCTACTATTCTTGGTAACCTTTGAGTACCGGAAAAGCCGGGAGTTATTCCGAGTCCAACTTCTGGTTGTCCTAACTTGGCTTTAGAGGAGGAAATGCGTATATCGCAGGCTAAAGCAAGCTCACATCCACCACCCAGGGCAAAGCCGTTAATGGCTGCAATTACGGGTTTGGGCAGCAGTTCTATCTTGCGAAACAATTTAGAACCTTGTTCTCCAAAGTCTTTTCCTTCAGAGGCATTCATTGTACTCATCTGAGATATGTCTGCGCCTGCTACAAAGGCACGGCCCTCTCCTGTGAGTATAACAACATCAATATCGTGGTCTTGTTCAATGTTTGTAAAGGCTTTGTCTAACTCCGATAATACCTCAGAATTTAGGGCGTTCATACTTTGCGGATTGTTAATTGTAACAATGCATACATTGTCTTCTTTACAGATTATCAGATTCTTGAATTCCATACTAAAATCAATTTTTTCTGCCGATATAAATCATATTATGATGTGATATATGAAGTCTTGCGAAGATACTAAAAATATATGAAGAACCCGTTTCTATGTAGGTGCTACAATTTTTTTTACGGTTTGGAAAATAGTAGAAACTTCAGTATAGCACTCTAAATATAACATCGTTGTTATTTTTTTGACTTTTTTTTATTATATTTGCCTGACTTAAATAGTGGTATTGGCTTTTTTGCCTAAACGCTTAGTTATAGATTTAATAGACACATTTTATAGGTATAAATAAAATCAAATCACTTTCTTTATGGATAAACGAATATCATTACAGGAAGCCGTTTCTATGATTAAAGACGGCATGACTATCATGGTGGGAGGTTTTCTATCGGCCGGCTCGCCATTAGACATCCTGGAAGCTCTTGCTAAAAGCGATGTGAAGAATCTGACCCTGATATCAAACGACACTGCATATCCGGGTGTAGGCGTTGGTAATCTTATAGGGGCTCACAAGATAAAGAAACTCTATGTTTCTCATATTGGAACAAATCCTGATACTGCCGCCCAGATGAATGCAGGAGAGTTGGAGGTAGAATTCTGTCCTCAAGGAACTCTTGCAGAGCGTGTTCGTTGTGGAGGGGCCGGCCTTGGAGGAGTATTGACAACTACAGGTATGGGAACAGTAATAGCGGAAGGCAAGCCTACGGTTGAAGTAGATGGAAAGACTTATCTTCTCGAAAAGCCTCTGCATGCAGATATTGCACTTATAGGGGCTACTGTTGCTGATGAGAAGGGTAATTGCGTATATATGGGTACATCTCAGAATTTTAATCCACTTATGGCAACTGCTGCAGATGTTGTAATTGTGGAGGCCGAAAAGATAGTGCCGGCAGGCGAGATTAGGCCGGAGGCTGTTATCACTCCTCATGTTTTTGTGTCTCACATCTATCAATCAACAAATAACCTGCAGAAAGTAAGAGAGTAGTATGCTCTTGAATGTAAAATAAATACAGATATAGTTATATGGCAGTAAAATCATTAATCAGAGTAAGAATGGGCGGAGAAGATGCTCATTACGGCGGAGGTCTTGTAGATGGAGCTCACATGCTGAAACTATTCGGAGACGTGGCAACCGAGCTTTTAATTATCAACGATGGCGATGAGGGGCTTTTTAAAGCTTACGACAATGTTGAGTTTATAGCTCCTGTATATGCAGGAGATTATATAGAGGCTACCGGAGAAATCACAAATATCGGAAACACTTCGCGTAAGATGACATTTGAAGCACGTAAGGTAATTGTGCCTCGCCCAGATATATCAGACTCAGCTGCTGATGTATTGGCAGAACCGATTGTTGTTTGCAGGGCAAGCGGTACTTGTGTAGTTCCGGCTAAGTGTCAGAGAAAAAAATAATTGCATTATGGATAAACTGATTATTACAGCTGCAATTTGCGGTGCAGAAGTTACAAAGCAACAGAATCCGGCAGTTCCTTATACTGTAGAGGAAATTGTGAGAGAAGCACGAAGTGCTGTAGATGCCGGTGCGGCTATTGTACACTTGCATGTAAGACACGACGATGGTACTCCTACTCAGTCTAAGGAACGTTTCCAAGAGTGTGAAGAGGCTATTTTGAAGGTATGCCCTGATGTAATACTTATACCCTCTACCGGCGGAGCTGTAGGCATGACACCGGATGAGCGTTTACAATCTACTGATACATACCCTCTTCCAGAGATGGCTACATTGGATTGTGGTACCTGCAATTTTGGCGATGAGATATTTGATAATACAATGCCTACAATGCGTGCTTTTGGCAAGCGCATGATGGAGCGTGGAATAAAGCCTGAGTATGAATGTTTTGAAATGGGACATTTGGATACTATTCTGAATATGGTACGCAAAGGTGAGGCACCAGGTGCACCTATGCAATTCAATTTTGTATTAGGCGTTCCCGGATGCACACCGGCTACAGTGGCAAATCTTTGCTGGTTGGTAAATGCGATACCGGCCGGTAGTACATGGACAGTTACCGGTGTTGGCCGCCATGCCTTTCCTATGGCTGCAGCTGCTATAGCGATGGGAGGAAATGTGCGAGTGGGTTTTGAAGACAATCTGTATCTGTCTAAAGGAGTATTGGCACCATCGAACGGAGCTCTCGTAGAGAAAGTAGTTCGTCTTGCAAATGAGTTGGGACGTCCGATTGCAAATAGCCACGAAGCACGTGAAATTTTGGGCTTAGCTCCTCGCAAATAGCTGAAAGCTATTGCATATATACTTTAGAAAAGCGGCCTGATGGCTGCAAAAAAATATGACTTAAAAATAATAACACTAATAAATACAATTATGCAAAAACATGGAAATCGCTACGGTACGCACCGTGTAATTGAACCAAAGGGAGTATTGCCGCAGCCGGCAAACAAGTTGGATAATAATATGGATGAAATCTACGATAACGAGATTTTGATAGATGTTCAGACGCTCAACATAGACTCCGCCTCATTCACAGATATTCATAACTATGCCAAGTCTCAGGCTAAGGATCCTAATAACGAGGCAGAAGTAATGGAAGAAATAAAGAAGGAAATGTTCTTGAATGTGGAGTTGCAGGGCAAGCATCGTAATCGTAGAACAGGCTCTGGCGGAATGTTGTTAGGAACTGTTGAAAAGATTGGCGATGCCCTTAAAGGTAAGATAGACCTTAAAGAAGGCGATCGTATTGCAACTTTGGTATCTCTTTCTCTCACTCCTCTTCGTATAGATGAAATCATAAACATTAAAGCAGATGTAGATCAGGTGGATATCAAAGGAAAGGCAATCCTTTTTGAAAGCGGTATTTATGCAAAGATTCCTAACGATATGCCAGAGAAACTTGCTCTTTCTGCTCTTGATGTAGCTGGTGCTCCTGCACAAACAGCAAAGCTTTGTCAGAGTGGGCAGACCGTTGTTATTATGGGAGCTGGCGGAAAGAGCGGAATGCTTTGCTGCTACGAGGCTAAGAAGCGTGTTGGTGTAACCGGTAAGGTTATAGGTTTGGCAAACAGTCCTAAATCTACACAACGTATCAAAGATCTTGGTTTCTGCGATGTTGTAGAGAGCGTATCTGGAATGACTCCTGTACAGGTTAACGAACTTGTAGCAAAGCTCACAAACGGACAAATGGCTGATGTTACCATTAACTGTGTGAATGTTCCTGATTGCGAAATGACAGCAGTTCTTTGCACAAAGGATGATGGTATTGTTTATTTCTTCTCTATGGCAACGAGTTTCACCAAGGCGGCCTTGGGGGCAGAGGGCATAGGTGCAGATGTGAATATGATAATAGGAAACGGCTATACCAAGGGCCACGCAGAAATTACACTTCAAGAGCTTAGGGAGTGTGAAAAACTTAGAAAAGTATTTGAAGAATTGTACGCTTAAGAAATTAGGTTATGGCAGTTTCAAGAAGAAAAACTCTCTTTCCTGAGGTTACAGACGCTCAGTGGAATGATTGGAAGTGGCAGGTTAGAAACAGGATAGAGAATCTGGAGACGCTGAAAAAGTATATAAAACTCTCCAAGGAAGAAGAAGAAGGTATTCGGAAGTCTTTGAAGACTATAAGAATGGCTATAACACCTTACTACTTGAGTCTTATAGATCCGAATAACCCGGAAGATCCTGTTAGAAAGCAATGTATTCCTACTGTAAAGGAGACTCATCGTGCAGATGCAGACCTTTTGGATCCATTGCATGAGGATACAGATTCACCTGTTCCTGGTTTAACTCATCGTTATCCAGACCGGGTACTTTTGCTTATAACAGACATGTGTTCTATGTATTGCCGCCACTGCAC
>DFIA01000057.1 GCA_002372015.1 Bacteroidales bacterium UBA3709
TACAAACATAAATTTTTTTAAAAATGAAGAAATTACTTTTAACAGTTGCTATTTGCGCTGTAGCTATCGCAAGCGTGAATGCACAGGTGATTAAGGGTGCTGAGGCTCAGACCAAGAGGGGCCCTTATGAAACTAATCGCTTTTTTGATAATGTATTCATCGGTGCTGCCGGTGGCGTTAACTTCTATCAGGGCGAGCATGATCACGATGTAAAATTCACAAAAAGACTTGCACCATCTGTTCAAGGTTATATCGGAAAATGGGTAACTCCATCTGTAGGTCTCAGACTTGGCTACTATGGAATCAAGGCTCACGGAGTATCTTATGATTTGCTTGTAAACCCAATGATCGATAAGGCAGTAGATGCTAAATATGCAGGTGCTTACCAGACATCATTCAATCAGAATTATGTAAGAGGTGATATCATGTGGAACATCTCTAACGCTATTGGCGGTTACAAGGCTGACAGATTCTGGGATATAGCTCCTTACATTGGTGCTGGTGTTATGTGGAACAAATCTGAGAACAAGCATCCTGTTACCGGCAAGTACAGCCGCGACACTGAACTTGGTGTAACTGTAGGTATTTACAATATGTTCCGTATTGCAAAGTCTCTTGATATTACTTTGGATATCAACCAGTCTTATGTTAACCAGCGTTATGATACTGAAGTAGCAGGCAGCCGCAAAGAGTTTATTGCTTCTGCAGCTCTTGGTCTTGCTTATCAGTTCAAGAACAGAGAGTTCTCAAGAGCTCACGCTCCTGTAGATGTTACTCCTTACAACAACAAAATTAAGGATCTTAACAAGCAGCTTAACGATGCTAACGATTTGAACAAGAAACTTCAGCAGGATCTTGCAGACGAGAAAGCAAAGGATAAGGGTGGTAAGACTATCATCAAAGAAGGTGAGACTAAGATTGTTCCTTCTCCATTTGCAGTTTACTTCCCACTTGGCAAATCTACTCTTACAGACGCTCAGAAGAGCAGCATCAAGTACTTTGTTGAGAACGCTATGGCAACTAACAAAGATCGTACATTCGAGATTATTGGTTCAGCAGACAGCGCAACAGGTTCTGCAAGAACTAACGACAAACTTGGTCAGGCTCGTATAGATGCAGTATTGGCAATCATCCGTTCTTGCGGTGGCAACTACAAGCTTTCAGACAGGAACCTTGGTGGTACAGATCAGTACAGCAAGACAGACAACAAGCTTAACCGTGTAGTTGTTATCAAATAAATTATAGAGATAGACTAAAAAGAGGGTGGTTCAAAAATGAGCTGCCCTTTTTTTTGTTAATAAATGTGTTGAAAAGATTTTTTTGTATATTTGTGTTTGTAGATTGTAAGAGAAGAATATAAACCTATAAATTACATATTATGATTAAGAAACTATTTATAACTGCGGCAGTTTGCATATTGGCTTCGGCTTATGTAAATGCTCAGGTTATCAAAGGAGAAGAGGCTCAAACTAAGAGAGGCCCTTATGAGACTAACCGCCTGTTTGACAACATCTTTATAGGAGCAGCCGGTGGTATCAACTATTATCAAGGAGAACAAGATCTGCATCTTTATTTCAAAGATAGGCTTGCTCCTGCTATTCAAGGCTATATCGGTAAATGGATAACTCCAAGCTTTGGAGTTAGAGTGGGTTACTACGGCATTAAAGCTCGTGGCTTTTTCCATAATGTATCAGGTGTGCCAACTTGGAGTGAAAACCCTTATGTAGATCCTGTTGATGCTCATAGGTGGGGATACAAGCAGAGAATGAGAATGCATAATGTACGTGGAGATCTTATGTGGAACATTTCCAATGCAATAGGAGGTTACAGAACAGACAGAACTTGGGAATTTGCCCCTTACATTGGTGCCGGTGTTCTTACTGCAGTAACTCCAGGTAAGCATCCGGTTACAGGAAAGAAACTGAGGAATACAGAACTTGGCGTAACTGTGGGTTTGTACAATATGTTTAGAGTTTGCAATGCTTTGGATATTACTTTAGATATAAATCAGGCTATGTTCCATCAGAGCTTAGACGGAGAAGTAGCGGGTAGCCGCAAAGAATTTATGGCTTCTGTATCTCTTGGTCTTGCCTATCAGTTCCACAATAGAACATTCCACCGTACTCATGCTCCTGTAGATATAACTCCTTTCACAAGCAAAATAGATGAGCTTAATAAGGCGTTGAGTGATATCAATGCAAAGAACAAGAAACTCAGCGATGATCTTGCTGATGAGAGAGCAAAAGATAAGGGTGGTAAGACTATTATCAAAGAGGCTGAAACTAAGATAGTTCCTTCTCCGTTTGCAGTTTACTTCCCACTTGGCAAATCTACTCTTACAGACGCTCAGAAGAGCAGCATCAAGTACTTTGTTGAGAACGCTATGGCAACTAACAAAGATCGTACATTCGAGATTATTGGTTCAGCAGACAGCGCAACAGGTTCTGCAAGAACTAACGATAAACTTGGTCAGGCTCGTATAGATGCAGTATTGGCAATCATCCGTTCTTGCGGTGGCAACTACAAGCTTACAGACAAGAACCTTGGTGGTACAGATCAGTACAGCAAGTCAGAAAACAAGCTTAATCGTGTAGTTGTTATCAAATAATAACGTTGGAAGAATAAAAAAGGCTGGCTGCTGCCGGCCTTTTTTTGTCATGAGTATGGCCATTATCATCAATCCACGATACTTCTATCTTAGAGATTTTGTATCTAAAGTTCTTGACAGGACTTATAGCGCACAAAAGATCTACAGGAACTTCCGTAATATAGTTGAAGATGTTACGGTGGAGAATACGCACGTGGTTGTGAAGATATTTAAAAAGCCTACTGAGTTCAACAGGATAGTTTATACATTTTTACGCCCCTCTAAAGCTAAGCGTGCATACGATTTTTCCAACAGACTTTTAGAAGCGGGAATAGATGTACCAGAGCCCATTGCCTATGTAGAAAAGAAAAAGGGACTATTTTTTCACACTGGTGTTTTTATTTCGTTATATACAGATTATGAATCTGTTGCCTATTTTAATAACTTAGATATAAACTCAGAGGAGGTGAGGCTTTTTATAGTGGCATTTTCTAAATTCTGTGCAGATTTCCATTCAAAAGGTTTTATTCATGGAGATTTTAATATAGATAACATACTCTTTAAGAATTCAAATGAAACGCACTATTCTTTTCGGCTTATAGATTTGAATCGCATGGAGTTTAATAATCATGCTATCTCCAAATGTGCCAAAGATTTAGCCAGTCTGAACTTGAAGACAGATATTCTGGATGCTATATATAAAGAATATTGCCAAATCAGAGGATTAAACTACACAGCTTTTTATAAGCAGATACAGAGGTGTAAAAATCGTAGCGGCGCAGTGGTAAAGCTCAAAGATAGGATTCTGACTCCCTTAGGATTAAGAAAAAAAGCACCTACAGAAAAGTAGGTGCCTTTTTGCGCCTGCACAAGGACTTGAACCTAGGACCCCATGATTAACAGTCATGTGCTCTAACCAACTGAGCTATTGAGGCAAAGTCAGCACCAGGAAAACCGAACACCGAAAGGGAAGAAAAGAAGAAGGCGGAAAAAAGGAATGCGGATAAGCCCTCGACCTATTAGTAACAGTCAGCTCAATGCATTGCTGCACTTACACCTCTGCCCTATCAACCTCATG
>DFIA01000024.1 GCA_002372015.1 Bacteroidales bacterium UBA3709
CTATCCTCGTTGTTGCAGCTACTGATGGTCCTATGCCTCAGACAAGAGAGCACATCCTGCTCGCACGTCAGGTAAACGTTCCTAAGATTGTAGTGTTCCTCAACAAAGTAGATCTTGTAGAAGATGCAGAAATGCTCGACTTGGTAGAAATGGAAGTTAGAGAGCTTCTCGCTTTCTACAACTTCGATGAGAACTGCCCTATTATCAGAGGTTCTGCACTTGGAGCTCTTAACGGAGATCCTCAGTGGGTTGAGAAGGTTATGGAACTTATGAACGCTGTTGATGAGTACATTCCACTTCCACTCCGCGACAACCAGAAGCCATTCCTTATGCCTATCGAGGATATTTTCTCAATCACAGGCCGTGGAACAGTTGCTACCGGTAGAATTGAAACAGGTATTATCCACGTTGGAGAAGAAGTACAGCTCATCGGTTTGGGTGAAGAGCCTAAGAAAACTGTTGTTACAGGAGTTGAGATGTTCCGTAAGCTTCTCGATGAGGGAGAGGCTGGAGACAACGTAGGACTTCTCCTCAGAGGTGTAGATAAGAAAGAGCTCAAGAGAGGTATGGTGGTTGCAAAACCAGGTAGCGTAACTCCTCACAAGCACTTCCAGGCTGAGATTTACGTACTAAAGAAAGAAGAAGGTGGCCGCCACACTCCTTTCAAGAACAACTATCGTCCTCAGTTCTTCATCCGTACACTCGATGTTACCGGAGAAATCAAACTTCCGGAAGGACACGACATGGTAATGCCTGGCGATAACGTTACAATTACTGTAGATCTTATCTACCCTGTAGCTATATCAGAAGGTCTCCAGTTCGCTATCCGCGAGGGTGGTAGAACCGTAGGTGCCGGTCAGGTAACCAAAATCCTCGACTAATCAACAGCAATAGTTGCTGATTAATCATAATTCCCTGACGGCCGGAAGTAAATTCAGGTCTAAAGGGAATTTTTTAGGGACATAGTTCAAGGGTAGAATAGCGGTCTCCAAAACCGTTGATGGGCGTTCGAATCGCTCTGTCCCTGCTCCGGAAAGAAATGTTACGATTTCTAACCGGTAACAACGGGAGGCCGAAAGCTTCCATTCGGCTTCCGCAATTTTAAATTAAATGAGCAAGATTGGTACATACATCAAGGAGTCTTACAAAGAGCTTGCAAAAAAAGTCTCTTGGCCTACTTGGGCAGAGCTTCAGAGCCATGCAGCCGTAGTTATGGTGGCAACATTCATATTTGCGGTATTGGTTTTGGCTATGGACTTTGTGTTCAAGAACCTGATGACAGGAATTTATAGGTTGCTCCAGTAATCTTTTTTAATATGAAAGAGCCTAAGCTTAATTGGTACATCGTAAGGGTGCAGGGCGGTAAAGAGAAGAAAGTACAGGAATATATTCAGAACGAAGTCCGCAAATCGGGCAAAGAAGAATATGTTCCGCAGGTTCTCATACCTACAGAAAAAGTATATCAGGTAAAGAATGGCAAGAGAGTTCTTGTAGAGAAAATCTGCTACTCTCAATACGTTTTTGTACAGGCTATTCTAACCGGTGAAATACAGCACCTTATTTGCGATATTCCTTTTGTTTCCGGCTTTCTTACAAAAGAAGCCCGCTCTAAGGATACCAAGAAGGAGCCTTATCCGCTTCCAGAGGCAGAAATCAACCAAATCCTCGGCAAGGTAGATGAAATGATCGATGCCGAAGACGAGGCTGTTCCTTCTTTTGTTGTAGGCGAATCAGTAAAAGTTATAGATGGTCCTTTCAATGGCTTTAACGGAAATATCCTTGAGATTCTTGAAGACAAGAAAAAACTCAAGGTAGAAGTTAGAATCTTTGGAAGGCCTACAACTATGGAACTAAATTTTGTTCAAGTAATTAAAGAGTAAAAAAAATATCAATTATGGCTAAAGAAATTGCCGCTTTAATCAAGTTACAAATAAAAGGCGGTGCAGCAAATCCCTCACCTCCAGTAGGACCGGCATTAGGTTCTAAGGGTGTGAACATCATGGACTTCTGCAAGCAATTCAATGCCCTTACACAGAATAGAGCAGGAAAAACTCTACCTGTAATCATAACTGTGTTTACAGACAAGTCTTTTACATTTGTAGTAAAAGAACCACCTGTTGCTGTTATGATTAAAGAAGCTGCCAAGATTGAGAAAGGCTCCGCCGAATCTAACAGAAAAAAGGCAGCTAAACTCACTTGGGAGCAGGTAAGAAAGATTGCAGAAGACAAAATGCCGGATCTTAATTGCTTTACCCTAAAATCTGCTATGAGCATGGTTGCAGGTACTGCAAGAAGCATGGGTGTTACGGTTGAGGGAGAATTCCCTGCCGATGTTAAATAGTAAGTGCAATGAGTAAGCTAACTAAAAATCAGAAAGCAGCCCAGGCAAAGATCGAGCCTGGAAAACAATACAAGTTGGCAGAGGCTTGCAGCTTAATCAAGGAAGCCGCCTTCACCAAGTTCGATTCTTCTGTGGACATCGCTATGCGTCTGGGAGTAGATCCAAGAAAGGCAAACCAGATGGTTAGAGGTGTTGTTACCCTTCCTAATGGAACAGGTAAGGTTGTTAGGGTACTTGTACTCTGTACACCAGATAAAGAGAACGAGGCTAAAGAAGCTGGTGCCGACTATGTTGGTTTAGATGAATACATAGAGAAGATAAAGGGAGGTTGGACAGATATAGATGTAATTGTCTGCACACCTTCTGTAATGGGTAAAGTTGGTATCATTGGTAGGATACTCGGTCCGAGAGGTCTCATGCCTAACCCTAAGACAGGTACGGTTACTATGGATATAGCCGCTGCTGTAAAGGAAATCAAGGCTGGTAAGATAGACTTCAAAGTAGATAAGCAGGGCATAGTATCATCCAGCATCGGAAAGTGCTCATTCACTGCCGAACAGCTAACTCAGAATGCCAATGAATTTATCAACACCGTTTTGAAGCTGAAACCTCAATCACTAAAGGGTACTTATGTGAAGAGTGTGTTCTTGTCTTCTACTATGGGCCCAGGCCTCGAGCTGGATATGAAGTCAATTGGTGTTGATGCCTAAAGATGAGGAGGTAAAGATATGAGGAAAGAAATGAAATCACAGATTATAGAGAATCTGACCGCCCGCATCAAAGAGAACCCTAATTTCTATATAGCAGATATTGAGGGGCTCAACGCAGAGGCAACAGCAAAACTTAGACGCACCTGTTTCAAGCAGGAAATCAAACTGATGGTGGTTAAAAATACATTGTTTGCCAAAGCATTGGAAAACAGTGGTATTCAAGACCGCGAAGTTTTTGATTCCGTACTGAAAGGTTCTTCTGCAATTATGTTTGCAAACACCCCTAACGGTCCTGCAAAGCTTATCAAGTCTTTCAGCGCCGGAGATGGAAATGGCAAGCCTGAACTCAAGGCAGCTTACGTCCAGGAGTGTCCTTACATAGGTGCCGAGAACTTAGAAGCACTTTGCAACATTAAATCAAGAGAAGAACTCATTGCAGATATTGTTGCATTGTTGCAATCTCCTGTCAAGAACCTTATCTCAGCTCTTCAGAGCCAGAGTGGAGGAAAGATTGCAGGCATCGTAAAAACATTATCAGAGAAATAATAATTATTAACACATAAAAAATTAAAACTATGGCAGATATCAAAAAATTTGCAGAAGAATTGGTTAACCTGTCTGTAAAAGATGTTCAGGAATTAGCTAAGGTTCTCAAGGAAGAGTATGG
>DFIA01000054.1 GCA_002372015.1 Bacteroidales bacterium UBA3709
CCCGGGCGAGGCGGCGGCAGGAGAGCAGCCCCCCACTATGGGTACTACGGCCTATCTCCGGCCGGCACTAAAGCGGCTTTTTAGTCGCCCTCTTTTTTATTTTTTAGTATATTGCCGCTTAGAAAGATATGCTTGATATGGACTTTAGATTGAAAGTATTTGCCACGGCAGCCCAAACGCTCAATTTTAGCATAACTGCTCAAATGCTGGGTATTTCTCAGCCGGCTGTTAGCCAGCATATCAAACTCTTGGAAGATAAATATAAGGTAGAACTGTTTACAAGGCGAGGAAATAAATATGTACTTACCTATGCAGGAGAAGTGCTACTGCAAAAAGCTCTGAAAATACTCGAACTCCACAACGAGATGGAGAAGGAAAGCGAGTTGCTCTCACACATTATAAACGGAACATTCATAGTAGGCATACCAAAGGCCATATACTATGGCATCTTTCCTGATTTTGCCGCCGACTACTGCAGATTATCTTCCACAAGCAATATACACCACAAGGTTTTAGATATTGCCGATATAGAAAAAGATGTAGAGGCTACGGATATAAATGTAGGCATAAAAGCCGGAGCTAATGAAAACGAAACCGATTATTTTTTTACAGATACCCTCCTAACGGTTTCTCATGCAGGGGTAAAAGAAGATATGTACTACGATATTTCAGAAGTAAAAGCCATAATGTACGAGGGCGATGGCGAAACAACTGCCGAAATTTTAACAAGTATGTCTGCTGCCGGTTTAAGTTCAAACTCATTAAAAATTGCAGCCACCATGCCAGACCCCGTTGCGGCTATCAGATTTCTCATAGAATACAGCAAGGGAGCTCCGGTGGCTACGGAACCATTAGTTACTTTCCTGTGGAAAAGTCAAATTGCAAAACTGCTCGAAAAGAACATTCTGAAAACTATTCACTTAACAGAATTGGAGGCAGTTCCTGCCATCAGAAGACATTATGCTGTCTGTTGGAAAAAAGGAAGTAACCTTGGAGGGTTCTCTGCTTTCGCAAAAGCGTGGGCAAAAAACAGAAAGCTACGCTGATAGGAGTGGCTACTCCTCTAACTTATACACCATTTTATTGTACAATTTGTACTTCTGCCCGCTTTCTGGGCATACAGCAATATAATCGCCACTTTGGTTTTTATTGAATATCAGCCTACAACCTACCTGACTAATCCACCCTATCTGTTTGGCCGGATTGCCCACAATCAGGGCATAAGGCAGAACATCCTTGGTAACAACTGCACCTGCACCCACAAAAGCATACTCTCCTATGTTATGCCCACAAACAATAGTTGCATTGGCTCCTATTGTAGCCCCTTTGCCTACCATGGTTCGGCGATAACTGTCTTTACGGCTTACGGCACTGCGCGGATTTATAACATTAGTAAATACACAGCTTGGCCCGAGAAAAACATCGTCTGCACAAATTACTCCGGTATATACAGACACATTGTTCTGTACCTTGCAGTTTTGCCCCAACACAACTCCCGGAGCAATTACCACATTCTGCCCTATGTTACAATTCTCTCCTATTATAGCCTCCTTCATTATATGGGAGAAGTGCCATATCTTTGTACCGGCTCCTATTGTACAGCCTTCATCTATCACTGCTGTAGAGTGAGCAAAAAACTTTTCTTCCATACCGCAAAGATAATCAGAATACATTTTGAAATGAATATAACAGCATACCTCTATCATTGAGATTATTTCTAAAATACTTTTACTTATATTTGTGCACTTGAACTAAACTGCGTAGAATATGGCACTAATCAAATGCAAAGAATGTGGAAAAGATGTTTCTGAACATGCAGCAACCTGTCCGCATTGCGGAGTTACTGTAAATGCACAGGCTAATCAACAACATGCCCAAGTATCAGACTACCAACAACAGTATGCTGCCCAGCAACAAGCAGTGCAGCAACAAATTGCAGCGCAGCAAAAAGCTTCCAATAAAAGCACCATGAAGTTTATGTTGTTCGGAAGTTTATTCAGCATAATTTCTTCACTCATAAGCTCTATTATTTACAGGCGCAGATAGTTTTACCAGCACTACCGGTTGCAATTGGCTATAGAATAACTACTTGAGTAACTGATAAGAAGTTACGTTTTTCATACCCGGATAGCCAAAGTAAGAATCTGATACTATTCCGTCTATTACTATCGGCTTTTTTATGAGTTCCGGATGATCAACCAAATTTAATTGCCTGCGTATCTCACCATTAGGCAGTTCTATGGCTATAGTCTTTTCTCTTAGGCTTTGCCACTCTTGAGCCCCTACCACTATATGTGTTTTGGATGCAAACGGTTTAACTTTTTTAAAGGTTGTTGTTGTTGCATCGCCTCCCACTATATATCCAAATAGCTTTAGCGTATCACCTATGTGATTCTGAGCGTACCACACAGAGATACAGCCGTATGGCGCAATTCCTCCTAAATTAAAATACTCATCTTTACGGATTCTTGCCGTATCTATTTTAAGCCCAAAACCATTGTATGAAACTTTGGTAATATCATAATCTAAAGATATTGTTACCAACTCTGCTGCCTTTAATTTACGCTTGAATAAAATTGTATCTGAATAACTTGGCTTATCTGGCGGAGTATAGGAAGGATCGCCGTCTTTATTCTTGTATATTACCTGAATTTCTCCGGGATAGAAGTACTTGTAGAGTCTTGTCCCATAGCCATATTTAGACATGAGCGTATCTCTTTTCAGATATAGGCCAACTCCCTTGAACCATTTGGTAAAGGCTGTAGTAAAAATAAACCGTATGCCTCCTGTAAGTTGCCTCGATATTAATTGCACCCGCATAGTGCTGTCTTTTACTGCCTTAACTGTTTGTTCCTGCCCAAACAGAGGGTTGAAAGATGGCTCGGTAAAGCTTCCGGAGAGTACTCGAATTTTATAGGTCCCCGCCTTTACATAGAACACATCCGGCCGCCCGATATATGTACTATCATAGATAACCTTGCCTGCGGAAGATGTTATAGTAAGCAGATAAGAGTTTGAATCTAAATAACCTGAATAGGAGGCAGATAGAATGGCATTGCCCGCCATATTTTCTCCTACAACAAGGCAACTATCATAAGAAGCTTTGTCTAAAAAAAATGCCAAGCGTGCCATAGTAGATGTATCTACCTGTTCACCAATATCTTTATTTTTATCTCTATCTATAGGCTGAATGCAAGATACGAGGGTGTTAAAGAATACCGCACACAACATGGTATGCAAGAAGAATTTTAGCGGCAAAATAACTGTTACCGTTTTGTTTGTGCATATAGCTTTGCTCATACTCCACTGTTATTTAAGTTTGTACAATGCAATATATTGGCAAGAGCCGCCATCGGCAAACAATACCGTAAAATTTACCCTACAGACAAAAAAGAAAGAGGGCTACAGAATGTAACCCTCCACTTTGCAAGACTCAGTCTTGACTTAACCTAAACTTAAACTATGAA
>DFIA01000013.1 GCA_002372015.1 Bacteroidales bacterium UBA3709
CCGTTCATCGAGAATATTATCTTTTCGTCTGCCATAATTAAATGCTATTGTTTTGTAAAGATAATCAATAATTAAATAAACACTACTGAAACAGCAACAACGGTACGATATATCAGGGAAAAAGAAAAATGAGGTAGCGAGTTTTTTCAACGATAGGCTAGCAATATCAGATGCAATAGCAGAAATGCTGAGCGCAAAGAATAATCAGGAGGAGAGGTAACGAGTTTATTTTGCAACCGGCAGA
Source organism: Bacteroidales bacterium UBA3709 (assembly GCA_002372015.1). Taxonomy (GTDB): domain Bacteria; phylum Bacteroidota; class Bacteroidia; order Bacteroidales; family UBA932; genus Egerieousia. Next base: position 245 of record DFIA01000013.1, read on the forward strand.
CAATATTAAAATACCATAGATCATAGGAATATCGAGCGTCAAGTGTAAGCAAGATAGGATATAATGAGTTTATTTTGCAACCGACAGACAATATTAAAATACCATAGATCATAGGAATACAGAGCGTCAGGTATAAGTAGGAGAGGATATAACGACTTTTTCTGCAACAGGCGATTGCATTAAAATACTATAGATCATAGGAATACCAAGCGTCAGGTATAAGTAGGAGAGGATATAACGACTTTTTCTGCAACAGGCATATAGTATTAAAATGCCATAGATTATATGAATACCAGGCGTTAGGTACAAGCAGGAGAGGATATAAGAAGTTTTTCTGTAACTGGCGATTGTATTAAAAAGCCATAGATAGATAGATAGATAGATAGATAAGAATACTTCCTGATGAGTACGGAGTCGGGGGGGGATAAAATGGAGGCCGACCAAAAGATATTAGTCAGCCTCCTAATTTTTAGCGCTATACGAGAAACTACTGTTTGTCTTCTCCTCCCATCAGGCCACCGAGTATTCCTTTGGCTGCTCCAATGATACTGCCGAGTCCGCCGCCGGAATTTCCTCCTCCTGTAATGGAGAGCATAATGTCTTTAAGGTCTATATCGCCATCTCCATCCTGATCTTTGATAAAATTCTTCAAACCGCCTAACACTGTAGGGATAAGGGCAATAAGAGACTTTGCAAGGCCTCCGCCAATGTTTAGATTCTTTAATACGTTAGAAGAAAATATATTACCGGCGAGGGCTGTGATAGGGCTTTTGACGGCACTGGTCTTTCCGGTTAGTAGATCTGAGATAAGATCTGTGCCTCCTTGTTGGGCGGCTGTTTGAGTAAGGCTACCGAGAATCGATTCTCCCAAACCTCCGAGTACCTTAGACTTGATGTCTGAAGGTATTTCAATACCTCCGATGGAAGAATTCACTTGCTTGGAAATCAAATCGCTGATTAAAGACATAATATTTGTTTTAAAGATTAGTTTTCACAAATTTAATCAAAAGTTCTTTTTGTTGTGGTCAGAATCCACAATTTGTTGAAATCATAGTCGGCAGGTCCGATAACTGGCTTTATCTTGGAATCGCAGTCTGAGCCGCAAATCTCTCTGACTTCAAATCCGAAGCTCTCAAGTATTGCGGCCGAATTCTTTCCGAAAACCCTAAGATGGTCGTTTTGGCCAAACTCCCTAAGTCTGTCTTCAGGTGTGGTTATAGAATTGTTTTCATATACATTATCGATGGACAAATCTACAGGAAAGGATATGATTATAAATCCTTCCGGGCTGATTATTCTCTTGAGCTCTTGCATTGCTTTAGCATAGTTTTCTACATGCTCAAGAACATGGTTGCAAATGATAATGTCGTAAGAGGCATCATCAAGTTTAGTATCTTGAATGTCGAGTTTAAGGTCTGCGGATTTGTAAAGGTCGGCCGTTGTGCTACTGATACCATTTCTACTCATCCACAGGCAAACAGATAGCTCAGGAGCAAAAAGCAGTATTCTTTTGTTTTTGAACAACTCTATATGTTCTTTCATCCAAAAAACCATAATCCTGTGCCTTGGCAGCGAAAAGCATACAGGGCAAACTACTTTCTGATCAAATCCTATATACCTGTCTATGTTATAAAATTTAGGGCACCGCATGTATTCTCCTTCTTTGAAACTGTAAAGGTATTTGTTGCAGCAGGGGCAGTAGTAGGGCAGTTTTTTTCCTATGAGTACATTGCCAAGAAAGATCCTAAACGGTTCTGTTATATCCTTAGTTTTCTCGGCGATGAAATAAACGGTTTCTTTGATAAGATTTATTCCGAGATCTTTCTTGATATACCAGAAGCATAGGATGCAAACCAGTGTTTCAGAAGCAACTGTAGTAGATGCTGCGGCTATGATAGAATACTTTGGTATGAAAATCAGGTTAGCTATAAAACTCATGACGGCACCTGCAATTTCGGAATATAAAAGCCTTTTTTCTCTCCCTGCAGGAATCAGAACGAGTCCTCCTGCTATATTGCTCAATCCAATAGGCACCAAGGAAAATAGCAATATGCGGAATGCCGGTTTGACCTCCATAAAAGAGCTTCCACTCGTAATCTTTATGATGAGACCGGAAAAGACTATAGAACCAACCATCACTAAAAGCTGTACCACTCCCACAAGTGCCAAGGATTTTCTGGCAAGTAACCTAAATTGTTCTTGATTGTTGTTTTTCCAAAGTTCAGATGCTTGCGGTAGGGCTGATGTCAGAACAACCACTCCGGTCAAGGTCAAAATAGACTTGAGCCTTGCTGCAATGCTGTATAAGCCTGTTTCATAATCGGTTCTCATAAAGCCAAGCATTGTCATATCCAGACTGGTGTAGACATATACCGCAGCCGACATTAAAGAGAAGACAATCAATGGCTTGAAGTGCTTCTTTTTGATTATGATCCGAAAAGATAGCTTCCATGGCTCTGGAAAGCGCATCGGGATGATATGCGTCATCGGCATCCAAAAAGGCAATAAAATCACCCTTACAAACATCCAAACCAGCGTTTCTGGCTCCACTTAACCCTCTATTTTTCTGATGAATGACTTTTATTCTTGGGTCTAAGGCTGCATAGTGGTCGCATAATTCTCCGCAACCATCCGTAGAGCCATCATCAACAAGTATAATCTCCAAATCTGTAAAACTCTGGCTAATGACACTTTCTATAGCCTCATTAAAATAAGGTTTTAGATTATATACTGGTATTATAACACTAATCATGTCTTTGCAGTATAACTATATTTTCAACATGTTGGGTATGAGGAAACATATCTACTGGCTGAACTTTCTGGATAGAATAGTGGCTACAAAGAATCTCCAAGTCTCTTGCCTGACTTGCCGGGTTGCAGCTCACATATACTATTTTGGTTGGTGAGGCTTCTATAATAACTTGTGCTACAGATGGATGTATGCCAGCGCGTGGTGGGTCGAGAATTATCGTATTAGGTCTGCCATGAGCTCTGATGAAATCTTGATTCAGGATATTTTTCATATCTCCCGCAAAAAAATCCACATTGGTTATACCATTGTCTGCCGCATTCTTTTTTGCATCTTCAACAGCTTCTTCTACATACTCTATACCTATAACCTTTCTTACTTTGCGGGCAAGGAATAAGGCTATGGTACCGGTGCCGGTGTAGAGATCGTATAGTATATCTTCTTTGTTAGGATTTGCAAAATTGCATACCGTGCTGTAGAGACGATATGCCTGTGGTGCATTGGTTTGATAGAAAGACTTAGGGCCAATACGGAAGGTTAAGTCTCCCATTTTCTCTGTAATGAACTTTGCTCCGGAGTGGTGCAGTAATTTGCAGCCATCGTAACTATCGTTGGCTTTATTATTTACAATAATGTATGTAGATGTTATCTGTGGAAAGGCTGCACACAATGCGGTGAGTAGATCTTGCACAGATTTTTTCTCTTCAGCAGTAGGGCTGCCGCCAATCTCTTGCGTACCTATAACAAGATTTACCATAAACTGTCCGTCTTCTGTACTTCTTATCATAAGGTTACGCAATAATCCCGTGTGGTTATATAGGTCAAAGAATTTTAACCTGTGTTCTACGGCATATCTGCGAACAAACATTCTGATTGCATTTGAAGGCTCTTTCTGCAAGCGACATTCGCTAATGTCCAATATTTTACTGAATTTCTGTGGAATGTGAAATCCGAGCCCTGCAAGCTCTTCCTCTGTAAAAATTTTTTCTGTACCATCTTGATTAAAGCGTTCTTCGCTGAAAAGCCACCGCCGGTCAGAAAAAGTAAACTCCAATTTATTACGGTAGTCTATTATACGTTCAGAACCCAAAATGGGGGAGATAGAGGGAAAGTTTAGGTGTCCTATTCTGGTAAACTGATCTGCTATTTGCTGCTGCTTAAATTCCAGTTGCTTATCGTAAGGCAATGCTTGCCATGTACAGCCTCCACAAACGCCATAGTGAGGACAAAAAGGCTTCTGGCGAATAGGAGATTCCTTTACTATGTTTATTACATTACCCTGCATGAACCCTTTGCGAGAGCGGGTTAGAACCACATCTACAATGTCTCCGGGAACACACTTTGGCACAAAAAGTACCTTGCCGTCTATGTGTGCAAGGCCATTGCCTTCAGCGGCAACGGCCTCGATATTCACGTTCTTTATAACGATTCTTTCTTTGTTTCTTTTTCTGGACATACTCTTACTTGAAGGCTGCTATAAGCTCTTTGTTGCTGTATGCTTCTGCTCCATAGCAAGTTTTGAGATATGCCAGTCCGTTTTTGAAATCTTCTTCTGTAAAGGAATCTGTAGCTTCCTTTGCAACAACAACATCGTAGCCAAGGCAGAAAGCATCTGCAGAAGTATGCCTTACGCACATGTGTGCATGCAGACCAGTCATTATAACAGTTTGAACACCGAGTTCCTTTAGCAGTATATCCAAGTCTGTTTGGAAAAATCCGCTATAGCGTCTTTTTGGCACTACATAGTCTTTACTGCAGAGTTTGAGTTCGGGTATAACCTCCGCACCTTTAGTGCCTTTGATTGCATGATTTCCCCAGATGCTCAGTTCTCTGTCTATTCCTTTGATATGAGCATCGTTACAAAATACAACAGGAATTCCAGACTTTCGTGCCGCATCAAGTAATCTTGCTGTAGCCGGTACGATAGCTCGTCCGCGCTCACAACCTAAGGCTCCGGTAACAAAGTCGTTAAGCATATCAACAACAAGAACAGCAGGCTTATTTAAAACAAGCCTTTTGGCAGCAGGTTTAGTTGCCGTCATCTTTTTTGCAGCACTCTTCTTTGCAGTAGTGCTTTTTGGGGTAATTTTTGCCATATCTAATAATGTTATACTTACTCTTATGCTCCAAATATACAAAATAAACAAATTTGATGTACTCTTTCTGTACCCGTGGGTTAATTTATATCTTTATATCTGAAATTTTGCAAGAAATACATGATTTTTAATTATTTTTGTAAAGTGCGATGTGGTGTAAAGCATCTTTTTGTATTTAGAGATAGTGGCTAATAGAGATTACATCCAAAACGAGTTTGGTGTTTTTTTTAAAGAAAACTACACCAAATTATTTTATTGCGCACTCGATGTTGTTAGAGATGAAGAGTGGGCTAAGGATGTTGTGGGAGCTGTGTTTGAAAAGGCCTGGGAACAGTATGATCGTTTACGCGACAAAAATTTGGATGCTTATCTTTATATCTCTGTAAGAAATCGAGCCATTGATTATGTGCGCCGCAGGCAAGCTATCTTAGGTTATCATAAAGTTTTTCTCGAAGTTGAGCAAGAATGGCAGGAGGCGTATTCTCATGAGATAGATGAAGAGATAAACTACATGTTTCAGGGTATAGAAGAATTGCCGGAGCGCCAGCGTTATGTTTTTAAGCGATGTCAGATAGACGGTAAGCGTTATGCAGAAGTGGCTGAAGAGCTGGGTTTGAGTGCTTCTTCGGTGCATAAATATATGGTAAAGGCATTAAGTTTTCTCAGAGAAAAATTCAAAAACCGCAAAAAAGGATGACCGAATGTAGATGTCATTCGTTTTTAATTGAAAGGGAAACAGAATTTGTTATTACAGCAAATGGAAAAAGAGTATTCAGATATAGACTTGGCTGATATTATAGATCATCCTCAAGATTATACAGAAGATGAGCTACGCGAGTTCTTCGCTAACGAAGAACATCGTGTTGAGTATATCGCCATGCTGCGTGCCAAACAGGCGATGAAACGCTTAGAAACAAAAGCTCCTGATGTTGAAACGGCTTGGGCTCAATTTTCAGCAAAAAACATGAAGCAAACCAATGTGCCGGAAAAACGTAGCCCTGTTTATTTCCGTCATTACATTGGTTATGCGGCTGCAGCGTTGTGCGGAGCGGCGGCTATGTTCTTGGCTGTTCTCTTCTTTTGGCATCCCAATGATAGTGATGATGTAAAAAATAGCAATAATCTGCTTACGGTTCTTGAATATGACGATAAACCTCAGAACCTTGTTATGCTCATCGATGGTGAGGAAGAAAAGACCCTACAACCACACGACTCCATTTCTTTTTATGCCTCCGAAACGAGTAGTTCCACTTCTTCGGTAGTGCACACCAAGAATAAGCCGGAACTTAGGACCCTCAAAACGCCACGAGGCATGGACCTCAAAATAATATTGCCGGATGGGTCGGAGGTGTGGCTAAATGCGGAGAGTTCGTTGGAATTTCCCACAGCTTTTACAGAAACCCGACATGTAGAACTTATTGGTGAGGCTTACTTTAAGGTAGCACGTGATGAACAAAGGCCTTTTATTGTAAGTACAGACAAGATGGATGTGAAAGTGCTTGGTACGGAGTTCAATTTCCGTCATTATGATACAGAACAAACCCAAGTGGCACTGGTGAATGGTAGTGTGGAGGTTCTTAGCGCAGATGATAGTTCTGCGCACATTGTACTAAACCCTGGTGAGGCCGCTAATCTTGATGATAACGGTAATATTAGTGTTCACTCTGTGAATGTTTATGCTATTAATCAGTGGACAAAAGGATTTTTTTATTTTCAAGATAAGACTCTGGAGGCAGCTTTGCAGGAGATTGGCCGTTGGTATAATGTAGGGGTCTTGTTTGAAGATAGAGGAAAGTTGAAAGAGAAGATACATTTTAGTGCTTTAAGGGGCGAGACTCTCCAACAGACACTCGATAAGCTCAATCGTCTTATGGATACCCAAATTGTGAGCGTTGGGAATGAAATAATTGTCAGATAATTCTTTTTTAGGGTAACCGATTTCGTTTTTGTTCGTCTTTAATCAGACGAATATTGTATTAACTATCACATTTATGAAAGAAAATAACCATCTTATCTATTTTATGGGAGTGGCTATTGCTATGCTCTTTTTGCTTTGCCAGCCAGTGAATACATGTGCACAGCAAGTAGATACAAAGCTTATTACTCTCAATTGCAAGGGCGCAAAACTTTCAGATGCATTATCTGACATAGAGCGCCTGTCGGGTTACTATCGTGTACAGTTTACCTACTCTGATGTAGAGTCGTTGACAGCAGATACAGACATAAAGGCTTTGTCTGCTGTAGATGCTGTCAAGTTGCTTATTAAAGGAAAACCTTTGGAATGTAAGATAGAAGGGCAGTTTATTTATATAAGCAAGGTTGCTCAGCAGAAGACACAAACTAACCGAATAATGACGGGGCAAGTCTTTGATAAAGATAATGCTCCTATGCCGGGGGTAGTGGTACGCAACCTGACCAGTCAGACTAATACGGTAACAGATACAGATGGTCGTTTTAGTTTGCGTTGTCAGAGCAGTAACGATCGTATTTCCATATCC
>DFIA01000064.1 GCA_002372015.1 Bacteroidales bacterium UBA3709
TTACCCATCGTTCAAAAGGTTATGGTTTTGTCGAAATGAGCGAGGAAGAAGGCATGAAAGCCATAGAAGCACTCAATGGCTCAGAGCACATGGGCAGAACCATCAATGTTGCAGTTGCAACATCAGAAAGAACCCCACGCCCACAAGCCGAAGCTGTGCCTCAATCCGAAGCCGCTTCAGAGCTTAAAGACTCAAATGCTGAATAGCACAAACTCTTAGATGATACTTTTAGGAGTTTCTCCTAAAAAAAGAGATGACCATTTTGGCCATCTCTTTTTATATTCACTAACGCTAAACACTCTCTGTTTAGTTGCTCTCGTTCTCTGCAAGGAATTTGTTATACTTCTCATAATTTGCCATATTCTCAGCAGACTCTTCTCTAAAGTGGAAGTAAATCTGCTTGAGATATTGAGCACAGCCACACTTAATCTCTATATCGTCTGTTATGCTGAAAGCTCTCTCAAATGGAGCAATAGCCTTCTTCAAACAGTCTTTCATCTGATTAACCATTACCTCATATTTAGAGTCGTCTAATTCCATAGAAGCTTGTTCCTGAAGTTCCAAAGCCATTAGGTAATAAGTATCACCTTCGTTGTAAGGAGCATACACATAAGAAGGATCAAGCTCTCCTGCCTTGCGATAGAGTTCAATACACTTGTCGTATTGCTTCATGTTCTTGTACAGGTTACCCTCTGCATATACCAAAGAAGCATTCTTAGGCTCATTAGCCTGTGCCTGATGTATTACCGAAAGAATCTTGTCTGGATTATCGTTAGTTTCCAGATAAGTATTAATCAGCGATACAAGTATGCCCTGGTTAGTTGGGTGCTTTTCAAAACCCTCTGCAAGAATAGCCTTGCACTGTATTGTATCTCCCAACGATTTGTAACAATCTGCCAAATAAGCATATATATCACCTATCGTGCTGGCAAGATTCAAAGAGCGACACTTTTCAAACAATTCAACTGCTCTACGGCTGTCTTTACCCTGAACAGCAGCTATACCTGCATAAAGAATTGCATTTGTATCGGTAAGCTTAACCATAGGGTTAGCATTAACGATATAACTCTTCTCAAATTCAAAAGAAGCATCTTTAAAATCGCCGAGGTTATATGCACACATAGCATTTGTCCAATGCCTTCTGGCCAAAAGTTCATATAGTGGCTTCAATTCTTTTGCAGTAGCTCCCAATTCTCTGGCCTTTTCATAAGCCTCGTACACTTTAGCCAGCATATCTTCTCCTTCTACAACAGGCTTAGTTACTTTATAACCAGACAAGATGCCTTTGTTGTTATAGTAAATATCCTTATCGGTATAAGAATCCACTGTAAAAACATTACCATTGTATTCCTTCTCTGCAGAACTTAGTTTTTGCGCACCTTTAAGAAGCAAATTTGTCTGCGCTTGAGAATTGTTAAGGAATAAACCATTGATGGGAGCATCAAATGCCGCAGCATAGGCATTACCTAATTTCAGCCAAGAAGATGCATCGTTTTTCTTTGCTACAGTCTCCTTTGCTTTGGTAAGATCTTTAAGAGCCTTAAGCCCGTCTTTGGATTGTGCGTTAATGGCAGGAAGTGCCATTAATACAACAGCTAATGTGATAAAAAATCTTTTCATATTCTTACTATTAGTTTATTGTTCTTCTTCTGCAGACTCTTGTGCACGCACCTCTTCGCTCTTAGGTACCACACAAACGGCTGCTATACTATCTGTATCTTTTATATTTATAAGTTTTACTCCTTGCGTTGCTCTGCCGGCCAGTTTTATCGTGGAGGCTGCCACTCTTATTACTATGCCGGAGCGGTTTATTATCATAAGGTCGTTCTCGTCTGTTACTGCCTTGAGAGCTATAAGCTTACCTGTCTTCTCTGTAATGTTGATGGTCTTAACACCTTTACATCCTCTGCTGGTAACTCTATAGTCTTCCAACTCACTTCTCTTGCCAAATCCTTTTTCACTAACAACGAGAATTGTCTTGTCTTTATCTTCTGCCTTTACACAAATCATACCGATAACTTCATTTCCTCCTTCAACATCTATACCACGCACTCCTGTACCGGTTCTGCCGATAGATCTTACACCAGCTTCGTCAAATCTTACACACTTACCTTCCTTGGCTGCCAACATTATCTGGCTTCCTCCATCTGTGAGTATGGCCTCTAAAAGTTCATCACCCTCTCTCACATTAACCGCAATAACACCATTTGCACGCGGACGAGAATATGCCTCCAAAGTTGTTTTCTTTACAACTCCCTTCTTGGTAGCAAGCACTACAAAATGATTCTTTACGTATTCTTCGTCTTTAAGGCTGTTAACATTAATGTAAGCACATACGCTTTCTCCCTGTGCTATACTCAACACATTCTGTATTGCCCTGCCCTTGTTGTTCTTATTGCCTTCCGGTATTTGGTACACTTTAAGCCAGAAACACTTACCGGTATTGGTAAAGAAGAGCATAGTACTATGCATGTTGGCTACATATATATGCTCTATAAAATCTTCATCTCTGGTAGCACTTCCTTTGCTGCCCTTTCCTCCGCGATTTTGCAGGCGATATTCTGCCAATGGCGTTCTCTTAATGTATCCCATTCTGGATATGGTAATTACCATATCATCGTCTGCAATTATATCTTCATAATTGAACTCGCTTTCATCAGGGCGAATTTGAGTTCTTCTCTCATCCCCGTATTTTTTCTTCATCTCAAGCAGCTCTTCCTTGATAATGCCCATCTGCAAAGCCGTGTCTGCAAGAATTGCATTTATTTTTGCTATCAGAGCTCTCAACTCGGCCAACTCATCTTCTAACTTTTTCTTTTCCATGCGTGCCAGTTGACGCAGACGAATTTCCACTATGGCGGAGGCCTGGATATCCGTAAGCCCAAACCTTGCACATAAAGTCTTCTTGGCTTCCTCTACGGTATCAGACTCGCGAATAATCTTAATTACTTCATCTACATGGTCTAACGCTATGCACAAACCTTCTAGAATATGTACTCTGTCGGTAGCTTTTTTCAAATCGAATTTAAGACGGCGCACCACAACATCATGACGATGCCGCACAAAATACTTAATCAGGTCTTTCAGGGTTAGTTGCCGTGGTCTGCCATCTACCAATGCCACATTATTTACAGCAAAACTACTCTGCAGCTCTGTATGCTTATACAGATTATTCAGAACCACCTGACTTACAGCCCCTATCTTTAGCCTAACCACCAGACGCATTCCAGACTTACGGTCAGACTCGTCATTTACATATACTATATCCTCAACCTTTTTGGTATCTGCTAACTGAGAAATCTGTTTCAGCAACTCGTTTTTATTAACCATGTAAGGAATTTCCTTAATAACAATGGTTTCTCTGCCGCTTTTTTCGTTAATCTCTATATCGGTAGTACCTCTAACTATAATGCGTCCTTTACCGGTAGTAAACGCATCTTTTATACCCTGCAGCCCCATAATGGTACCACCGGTTGGGAAATCCGGCCCTTTTATGTATTGCATAAGGCCCTCTGCATCTATATCAGGATTATCTATATACGCAATAATTCCATCGCAAACTTCGCCCAAATTGTGTGGCGGCATCATAGTAGCCATACCTACCGCAATACCATTGGTTCCATTTATGAGTAAAAGCGGCAATTTTGCCGGCAAGACTGTTGGTTCAATGTGCTCACCATCAAAGTTTGGCACAAAATCTACAGTATCTTTATCCAGATCTTTAAGAACTTCTTCGCCTGCAGGCATGAGCTTAACCTCGGTATATCTTTGAGCTGCCGGAGGATCGCCTCCTACAGAACCAAAGTTTCCCTGACCGAACACCAACGGATAGCGCATACTCCAATTCTGCGCCAATCTGACCATGGCATCATACACACTTGCATCTCCGTGAGGATGAAATTTACCAAGCACATCACCAACCACTCTTGCAGATTTTTTAGTCTGGCCGGATGCAGTGATATTCAACTCTTTGCCCATATCGTAAAGAATCCTGCGGTGAACAGGCTTCATACCATCTCTAACATCTGGGAGTGCACGAGATACAATAACGCTCATAGAGTAGTCTATGTAGGCAGACTTCATCTGATCCTCAATATTGATTCTCTGGATAACACCGTGATTGTAACCGTCGTCTCCCGCCGGCACAGCTGTGCCGTTCAAATCCTTATTCTCTTCCATTATTCACTTTATGTTTTAACTTTCAAATTTACTATTTGTATCAAAGATTTCCAAATAAATTGCAGGGTATATCAAGCAGACCAAATTTAGCCCAAAAATTTGTATCTTACGCCAAAATTAGAATAGAAATGTATATAGAAATTCCCGAAATTCTCAATGCTATCATAGCCTATTCAAAAGAAGAGGCAATCAGACTCGGAAGCTATGTCTTAACTACTGATCATCTGGTGCTTGGAATGATAAGGCACTCAGATAATGCTGCCATTACAAGGCTCTTGGAGTTAGGTATAGACATTTCAGACATGAAGCTCTCCATAGAGAATGCCATAGGGAAAGACGAGCCTATACCAGAGAATAAGTCTAACGAAATAGCTTTGTCTTCTGCCAGTAGCAATGCTCTAAAAATAATGTATCTGGAAGCCAGAAGCATGAAAGCTACATCTCCGGGCAGCCTTCACCTTCTGTTGGCCATTATGAGAACACGCACCAGTTCTGCCATAGACTACCTGAATATGAAAGGCATACACTATGCCACCATAAAAAATGCAGGAGGCGATCAAACAACAGAAGGATATGTAGAAGACAGACTTAACAGCTTGGAACGGCCAGAAAACACCAATCACAACATAGAAGGGCAGCCTGCTTCATCGCTCGATCCTACAAACCAAAAACTTCCACACAACGATGCTGCAAAACAAGGCCAACAAAGCAAAACCCCTGTATTGGATAGCTTTGGATTAGATCTTACCAAGGCAGCAGCTGCCCAAGAATTAGATCCGGTTGTGGCCAGAGATAAAGAAATAGAAAGGGTGGCACAGATTCTTGGCAGACGCAAAAAGAACAATCCTATACTAATCGGCGAGCCTGGAGTTGGAAAGAGTGCTATTGCAGAAGGACTTGCAAACAAAATTGCAAATAAAGAAGTTCCCTACTCCCTTACAGGCAAACGAATAATATCATTGGATATCGGCAGTATTGTTGCCGGTACCAAGTATAGAGGACAGTTTGAAGAGAGAATGAAATCTATCCTCAACGAACTCAAGAAAAACAACGATGTAATACTATTCATAGACGAGCTGCACACCCTTGTGGGTGCAGGAGGAGCTTCTGGCAGCCTCGATGCAGCAAATATGCTGAAACCGGCCCTCGCCAGAGGCGAGATTCAATGTATAGGAGCCACTACTCTTGACGAGTTCAGAGAGGTGATAGAAAAAGACGGGGCTTTGGAAAGAAGATTTCAGAAGGTAATGGTAGAACCCACAAACTTTGAGCAGACCCTTCTGATTTTGCAAAGCATAAAGAAAAGATACGAAATACACCACAATGTATTATACACCGACGATGCTCTAAAAAGCTGTATATCACTAAGTCAGCGATACATTTCAGACAGATGTCTGCCAGACAAGGCCGTAGATATAATGGATGAGGCCGGTAGCAGGGCACATATAAAAAATCTTAAAGTACCAAAGCCGGTGTCTGATCTTGAAAACGAAGTTTCCGTTCTGCAGAACGAAAAAAGCAAGGCCATAAGAGACAAAGACTTCAAACACGCATCTATGGTAAGAGACCTACTGAAAACTAAGGAGGAAGAGTTGGAAGCCGTTAGAAAAAAATGGATTGCAAAAATGGAAAACAACCCGGTAGAAGTAGGAAAAGAAGATATAGAAGCAGTGCTGAGCATGACAACCAAAATACCTATCCAGAAACTTGCCCAAAGCGAGAGCAACCGCCTGCTGAATATGAGCAAGACTCTAAAGGAAAGCGTCATAGGCCAAGACGATGCCATAGATAAAGTTACCAGAGCAATACTACGCAATCGTGCAGGCCTTAAAGACCCTAACAAGCCAATAGGTACATTCTTGTTTCTCGGCCCTACCGGTGTAGGAAAAACACAACTGGCTAAAATACTGGCTAAAAACCTATTCGACACAGAAGACTCTCTCATTCGTATAGATATGAGTGAATTCATGGAGAAATTTTCGGTTAGCAGGCTGATAGGAGCGCCCCCTGGCTACATAGGCTATAACGAAGGAGGAGAGCTTTCTGAGAAAGTACGCCGCAAGCCATACTGTGTAGTTCTGTTAGACGAAATAGAAAAGGCACATCCCGATATATTCAATCTGTTGTTGCAGGTACTCGACGAAGGAAGACTCACAGACAGCAACGGACGCAATATAGACTTCCGCAATACTATACTTATTCTTACCTCAAATATAGGCACCAAAGAACTTAAAGACTACGGGCAAGGAGTGGGATATGCCACACAAACAAAACTCGATGTTGCTTCTAAGAACAAGAGCATTATAGACAAAGCCCTCAAGAATCACTTTGCTCCTGAGTTCCTAAACCGTTTAGACGAACAGATACTGTTTAATTCGCTCACAAAAGAAGACATTGAAAAGATTATAGATATTGAGCTTAAAGGCCTATATGCAAGAGTGGAACAAATAGGTTTCAAATTAAAGATTGCCGCAACTGCAAAGAAGTTTATTGCGGAAGAAGGATACGATCCTCAATATGGGGCAAGGCCTCTCAAAAGAGCCATTCAAAAGCTTATAGAAGACCCTGTATCTGAGGCCATAATATCTGGAAAACTAAAACCCGGAGATAATATAGAACTGACTTTGGCAGACGGGCAGATTGTAGTTAAACAAAAATAACAAAGCCCCCAGAGGCTATTTTCTCTGAGGGCTTTCGTGACCCGCTCGGGGTTCGAACCCGAGACCCCAACATTAAAAGTGTTGTG
>DFIA01000052.1 GCA_002372015.1 Bacteroidales bacterium UBA3709
TCACTTGCCCACGCAAAATCTACTTCCCGATGCAAAAATTAGCAAAGATGTTGTTGAGTACATCCTGGGAGGAAATTTCGCCAATGATGCTACCCAGGTCGTAGGTAGCCTGACGAAGATCTTGAGCAAGAAGATCGGTAGGCAGGTTTGTGTCCAAGGCTTCAAAAACCCTTTCAAGAGAAGCTTGAGCATCTTTCAAGGCTTGATAATGACGCAAATTGGTTACGTAGTTCTTGCCTTTTATGTTATTTATAAATGTGTTACCTATATCAGAAAGCAATAATTCTACAGCTTGTTTTGCTTCTGTGCGTTCTGTTTTCAACGATGTGGCAAATATCTTTACTTTTGTGAGTTTCAACTCGTGGCAGATGCGCTGAATGGAATTCTCAATAAGGTTGCGTTGTGTTGATAGATTACTATCTTTTGCTTTTGTTGTTTTTTGGGTTGCCGTTTTATGGGCTACTATATCATCAGCAACCACCTCATTTTGAGTTCTGATATTTTTCTGGCCCACCTTGGTAGAATGGTTACTTGTATGAGTTACTTCTGTAGCAGCAATCTCGCCTTCTATGCTGTTTTTATCTATTTTATTGGCAATTATTATGAGTGTCTGTCGCTTTTGGTCTATTTTTTCTGCGATGGATTTTATGGAAGGTTGGAAGGAGTCGGTGTTGGTTGAATCTAACATCAGGATAATGACTGAGCTTTCCTTGAACTTTCGCCAAGTCCTCTCTATCCCCATCATTTCAATGGTTTCCGTGGTATTGCGAATACCGGCAGTATCTATAAAGCGGAACATTGTACCGCCTATGTTTATATTGTCTTCTATAGTATCTCTGGTTGTGCCCTGGATAGGGGATACGATGGCTCTTTCTTCCCCAACTATCAAGTTTAAAAGTGTGCTTTTTCCGGTATTAACTGCTCCCACTATGGCCACAGGAATGCCGCTTTTAACCACATTGCCGAGTGCAAAAGAATCTGCTAAGTCTTTTATTTTTATATAGGTGGCACTCATTAGATTGGAAAGTTTCTGCCGGTCTGCAAACTCAACGTCTTCTTCTGAAAAATCTAATTCGAGTTCTATCAGGGTGCAGAGTCCTAAGAGTTCCTGCCGCAAATTCCTAAGTTCTTTAGAAAACTCTCCGCGCATTTGATTTATGGCTATAGCATGTGATGCTTCTGTCTCTGATGCTATGAGGTCTGCAACCGCTTCTGCCTGAGCTAAGTCCATTTTACCATTGAGGAAGGCTCTCTTGGTGAATTCTCCGGCCTGTGCTATGCGGAGCGGTGAGGAAATTTTTCCTTCTTTCAGAAGACGGGCTGAAGCATCCAGTAGCATCCGCTGAATCTTCTCCATTATGTATGAAGATGCGTGTGTATAGAATTCCACGCTGTTTTCTCCGGTATAGGAATTAGGGGCACGAAAAACTGCGGCAAGGCATTCATCTATAAGTTTTTCATTTGCGTGATATGTTTGAGAAGCTGAATTTGAAAAGGTCTTTAAGTCAGATTCTGAAGATGCCTTTTGGTCTGTATTGCCGACAGTTTTCTTGCGGCCGGAAATAGCTGACTCTATTATTTTGCCAAAGACAAGCTTGTAGGAATCTGAACCTTTGAGGCTTGAGCTTTTATTGCCTTGCCGCTGGCTGGGAGTGAATATGGCATCAGCGATAGTTATTACATCATTTCCGCTAAGGCGGATGATACCTATAGCACCACTGCCTACAGCTGTTGCGGGAGCCACTATGTTGTCTAAACGGTAATAAGCTGTATCTGGTATCTTTTTTTTACTCATACTCCAATCTTAATCTCATTTATAAAAGATTATCATTATCTCGATGCAAGTTTTTCCTTGAAATAATTACTTGATTATAATTCTTGATGCAAACTCTTCCTCGAAATAATTACTATTATAATTCTTAATGCAAACTCTTCCTCGAAACTCATTGTTTGGTCAGTCAGGAGATATTAACCTTATTTCATTTGCTTCTGAAATGCCATGAGTAAAAATCAACTCTACTGTTTTTACTCCATCAATTTCTTATACTTAAACCTTTTAGGTTCTGTGTTACCGAGCCTCATCTTGCGATTTTCTTCGTATTCCTGATAGTTGCCTTCAAAGAATACTACTTGACTGTCTCCTTCAAATGCCAGTATATGTGTGGCTATTCTATCTAAAAACCAACGGTCGTGGCTAACCACAACTGCACAGCCTGCAAAGTTGTCCAAACCTTCTTCGAGGGCTCGTATAGTATTAACATCCACATCATTGGTAGGTTCATCAAGGAGCAGAACATTACCTTCATCTTTGAGTGTAAGGGCCAAGTGGAGCCGGTTTCTCTCACCACCAGAAAGCACACTACATAGTTTCTCTTGGTCTGCTCCACTAAAGTTGAAACGCGATACCCAACCTCTTGCATTTATATCACGGTTTCCCATACGAACCCACTCAGAGTCTCCGGCTATAGTTTGATATACAGTCTTTTCCGGATCGATACTTTTATGTTGCTGATCCACATAGGCAATCTTTACGGTTTCTCCTATTTCTATGGTGCCGCTATCTGGTTGTTCTATACCCATAATCAGGCGGAATAAGGTAGTTTTTCCGGCACCGTTAGGGCCTATTACACCTACAATGCCTGCAGGAGGTAGTACAAAGTTCAAGTGTTCAAACAGGAGTTTATTGCCGTATGCTTTGCTAACATTGTGAAACTCTATTACCTTATTTCCAAGGTGCGGCCCATTTGGTATATATATCTCGAGATTTGCTTCTTTTTCTTTCTGATCTGCCGAGGCTAATTTTTCGTATGCGCCAAGACGTGCTTTTTGCTTGGCATGTCGTGCCTTAGGTGCCATGCGCACCCACTCTAATTCTCGCTGAAGAGTTTTACGGCGTTTGCTCTCTGCCTTTTCTTCTTGCTCTAATCGCTTGGTTTTCTGGTCGAGCCAAGATGAGTAGTTGCCCTTCCATGGAATGCCCTCGCCGC
>DFIA01000077.1 GCA_002372015.1 Bacteroidales bacterium UBA3709
CCATTAAGAGCGCCGCAAGGAACAGACATCAGCAAGATAAAAGTGATTTCTGTGGCAGAACTGTTTGGAGATGTTTTAGATAAGGTTTACAGAGATAAGTCGTTTGGCGATTCTCTAATGTATTAGAATTTGAAAATATGCTTATTCACAAAGAGTTTAGTATAGAAGAGATACATACAAAGCTTGTTGAGGGCATTAGAAACTACTTTAAAGGCTGCAATATCAACAAGGCCGTGCTCGGATTATCCGGCGGCATAGACTCTGCCGTGGTTGCTGCATTGGCGGTAGAAGCTCTCGGAAAAGAGAATGTACACGGAATTATGCTTCCCAGCGAATTCTCTACTATGCACTCTATACAAGATGCCGTAGATCTGGCAGAAAACCTCGGCATAAGCTACAACGTAATTTCCATTTCGGAAATCTATCACAAGTTTATGCGGAGCTTAGACGAGGTGTTCAAAGACAAGAGAGAGTGGAGCGTGGCAGAAGAAAACCTACAGGCAAGAATCAGGGGTACAATACTGATGGCCTACTCTAACAAGTTTAATGCTCTGCTGCTCAACACTTCCAACAAGAGTGAACTCTGTACGGGCTATGGCACTCTATATGGAGATTTGGCCGGAGCTATTATGGTATTGGCAGATCTCTATAAGGGAGATGTATATGAACTTGCATACGACATAAACAAAGACAGCGAAATTATACCCGTATCTACAATTACAAAAGCACCTTCTGCAGAGTTAAGACCCAATCAGAAAGATTCCGACTCTCTTCCTGATTACGATATTTTAGATGCTATACTATATGCTGTAAATGAACAGGGTAAAACATTCAAACAATTAGAAGAAGAAGGATTTTCTATACAGATTATAAACAAAGTAAAAAGCCTGGTAGGTAAATCTTCCTTTAAGATTCACCAGATTCCTCCTATTCTCAATATAAGCAGTGCGCCGGTAGTATATAAAGAAAAGTGCCTGCTTTAATACTCTGCTCTAACACACATGAATACTGCTGTTCTTATACTTGTTTCTGTTTTTGTAGTAGGGCTCTGCGTTTTTGGGTTGTGCTTTAACATAATCTTTCGCAAAAATGGGCAATTCCCTGATTCCGAAGTAGGGCACAACAAAGAATTGAGAAAGCGAGGGGTAATATGTATGAGAGAAGAAGATGAAAGGATATGGGGTAAGTCTGCACACTTGCAAATTACAGGCAATCACAGTAACAGAAAAAACAGAGGCCGAATAAAAAACAGCCCTGATACCGAATGCCTGTCTTGCAATCAGGTATGCTCCCTGAAAGCCCTTTTTGAGAAGCAGAATGAGCAAAGAGATTTGCAGTGTGAAAATGAACTTATAAAAAGATAGATATGGGAATAGTTGCTATAGTAGGAAGACCTAATGTGGGTAAATCTACGCTCTTTAACAGAATGGTTGGACAGCGCAGAGCCATTGTTGACGAAACTGCAGGCGTAACCAGAGACCGCCACTATGGCAAGAGCGAATGGTGCGGAACTACTTTCTCCGTTATAGATACAGGAGGTTATACCACAAACTCAGACGATGTGTTTGAAAACGAAATTCGCAAACAAGTTATTGCAGCTATAGACGAAGCAGATGTAATCTTGTTCTTGTGCGATGTTAATTGTGGCATTACAGACTATGACCAGTCTATTGCAAAAATACTCAGACGATGCAATAAGCCCGTAATTCTTGCTGTAAACAAAGTAGATTCCGGAACAAAAATCTACGGCACCTACGAATTCAACGCCTTTGGTTTGGGAGAACCTATAAGTATAGCTGCCGTAAGTGGGAGTGGCACAGGAGATTTAATGGACCGCTTGGTAGAGGAGTTGAAAAAAGTGCAAAACACCGAAAAGAATGAAGAAGTTCTTAACCTGCCCAAAATAACAATAGTAGGAAGACCTAACGTTGGAAAATCTTCTCTTACAAATGCTCTTCTTGGGGAAGAAAGGAATATAGTAACCCCCGTAGCCGGCACAACACGCGATTCCATAAGTACCAGATACAATAAGTTTGGATATAACTTTCTTCTGGTAGATACGGCCGGTATGAGAAAGAAGAACAAGGTTTCTGAAAACCTTGAATTTTACTCAGTTATGAGAGCCATACGCAGCATAGAGAATTCTGATGTGTGCATACTGATGATAGATGCTACAGAGGGCGTTCAGGCGCAAGACCTCAACATATTTTCACTTATACAGAAAAATGGTAAGGGATGCGTAATTGTAGTTAACAAGTGGGATCTTATAGAAAAAGAAACACTTACAATGAAGCACTTTACAGAACAGGTGTTAGCCAAAACAGCCCCGTTTACAGATGTGCCGGTTATCTTTACTTCTGTTATAAACAAGCAGAGAATACACGATGTACTAAAGAATGCAATGGAAGTTTATTCCAATTATTCTCAGAAGATAGACTGGAAAGATCTCAACGATGCTATAATGCCCGAAATAGAGGCGCATCAGCCACCGCTCTATAAAGGAAAAGAAGTAAAGATAAAGTACATTACCCAGCTGTCTTCAAGTATCCCTTCTTTTGCTTTTTTCTGCAACCTACCACAATACATTAAAGAGCCTTACAGAAGATTCCTTGAAAACAGAATCAGAGAGCACTTTAACTTTACCGGTTGCCCTATCAATATTTATTTCAGACAGAAATAAATTCTGTCGGGATGATCCGGCTCGAACGGACGACCCCTACGTCCC
>DFIA01000017.1 GCA_002372015.1 Bacteroidales bacterium UBA3709
AAGGAGGAATAAATTATGGCAGAACAGGAAATTACATTGATGAAAGGCAACGAGGCTATTGCTCATGCAGCAATTCGTTGCGGATGCGATGGATACTTTGGTTATCCGATTACCCCTCAGAGCGAGGTGCTCGAAACCCTTGCCGAGCAAAAACCATGGGAAACTACCGGCATGGTAGTTCTTCAGGCAGAGAGTGAAACCTCCTCCATCAATATGGTTTACGGAGGTGCCGGATGCGGAAAAAAGGTTATGACTTCTTCTTCCAGCCCGGGAATCAGCCTTATGCAGGAAGGCTTGTCTTATATGGCGGGCTGCGAGATTCCTTGTCTTGTTGTAAACGTAAGCCGTGGCGGTCCAGGTTTGGGAACTATTCAGCCAAGCCAGGCAGACTATTTCCAGAGTTGTAAGGGTGGAGGACATGGCGACTATCGCCTGATAGTTCTTGCTCCTTCTTCAGTTCAGGAAATGGCTGATTTTGTGGATCTCTCATTTGAATTGGCTTTCAAATACAGAAATCCGGCAATGATTTTAACCGATGGAGTTATAGGTCAGATGATGGAGAAGGTTGTACTTCCTCCATTCAAACCAAGAAGAACAGAAGAGCAGATTATCAAGGAATGTCCTTGGGCTGCAACCGGAAGACCTAAGACACGTCAGCCGAATATTATTACTTCTTTGGAGTTGGATCCTGCCAAGATGGAAGAAATAAATATCCGTATCCAGAAAAAGTATGCAGAAATTCAAGAGAAAGAAGTCAGATATGAGGAGTTCATGTTAGAAGATGCTGAATATGCAATATGTGCATTTGGTTCTGCGGCGAGAATTGCCAAGAAAGCCATTGAGGATGCAAGGAAAGAGGGCATCAAAGTTGGTTTGCTCCGTCCGATAACTCTCTGGCCTTTCCCTTATAAGGAAATAGAGGCCCTGAGCAAGAGGGTTAAAGGTATTCTTTCTTTGGAAATCAATGCCGGACAAATGGTTGAAGATATTCGCCTTGCTGTAAACGGAAGAATTCCTGTAAATCACTATGGCCGTTTGGGTGGAATTATTCCAGCTCCGGATGAGGTTGTAGCAGAACTTAAGAAAATGAAGAAATAGGGAGGTTCGCATTATGGATATAAAAGAGATAATTCAACCCGAAAACTTAGTGTACCAAAAGCCTGAGCTTTTGAACGATACACCAATGCACTATTGCCCCGGTTGTAGCCATGGCGTTGTGCATAAGCTTGTTTCTGAGGTTATTGCCGATATGGGCATGTCAGATAAAACAATTGGCGTTTCTCCTGTGGGATGTGCCGTTTTTGCATACAAGTATATAGATATAGACTGGGAAGAAGCTGCTCACGGAAGGGCTCCAGCTTTGGCTACTGCAATTAAGAGACTTTGGCCAAATCGCTTAGTGTTCACTTATCAGGGAGACGGAGACTTGGCTTGTATCGGTACTGCCGAAACAATTCATGCTCTTAACCGTGGCGAAAACATTACCATAATATTTGTAAACAATGCTATCTATGGTATGACCGGTGGTCAGATGGCACCTACAACTCTTATGGGTATGAAAACAGCTACCTGCCCTTATGGTAGAGATGCAAAACTTCATGGTTATCCTTTAAAAATAGCAGATATAGCAGCTCAATTGGAAGGAACATGCTATGTTACAAGACAGAGCGTTCATACAGTTGCTGCTATCAACAAGGCTAAGAAGGCTCTCAAGAAGGCATTTGAATATAATATGGCAGGCAAGGGCTCTTGCCTTGTAGAAATGGTTTCTACTTGTAATTCAGGCTGGAAACTCTCTCCTGCAAAAGCCAATAAGTGGATGGAAGACAATATGTTCCCATTCTACAACATAGGAGACCTTAAAGATATTAACCAATAAAAGGAGCGTAAGATGAAACAAGAAATTATTATTGCCGGATTCGGTGGACAGGGGGTTCTGTCTATGGGAAAAATCCTTGCATATTCCGGACTAATTGAAGGCAAGGAAGTTACTTGGATGCCAGCTTACGGTCCTGAGCAACGTGGTGGTACAGCCAATGTTACCGTTATAGTAAGCGATGAAGAAATATCTTCTCCTATCCTTTCTACATACGATACCGCAATTATTCTCAACCAACCTTCTATGGAAAAGTTTGAGAAAACCGTAAAACCGGGCGGTACTCTTATTTATGATGGCTACGGTATAAACATACCTCCAACACGTACAGATATAAATATCTATCGTGTTGATGCTATGGATGTTGCTGCAAAGATGAATCTTATTAAGATATTCAATATGATTCTTCTTGGTAGCTACCTTAAACTTCATCCTATTGTGGAGATAGAAAGTGTACTAAAAGCTCTTAAAAAGACACTTCCGGAAAGACATCATGGGCTTATTCCTCAAAACGAAGAAGCTATTAAGAAAGGTATGGAATTGGTAGGCTGAGTTTAATACTACGTAATAGTTTTTAGGAGATGGGGCTGACTAAAAAATATTTTGGCAGCCCTCTTTTCTTTTTTATCCGGCCGGCCGCTAAAGCGGAGGAAAATTTATTAACTTTGGATAGTGAATGTCTTTGCTCGCATATTCAAGTTTTATAAAGAAGGCTTCCAAAATATG
The DNA here is from genome assembly GCA_002372015.1 of Bacteroidales bacterium UBA3709. Classification (GTDB taxonomy): domain Bacteria; phylum Bacteroidota; class Bacteroidia; order Bacteroidales; family UBA932; genus Egerieousia. The sequence goes on from DFIA01000017.1 coordinate 2,603, forward strand.
GAAGTAGGCAAGAGTTTGTGGTTTATTATTTTGATAAAACTTGTAATTATGTTTCTGATTCTTAGGCTATTTTTCTTTAAACCGGAACTTCGGCATTATAAGACTGAGCAACAGAAGGCCACTCATGTAATAGAAAATCTGACAAAACAACCTTGATATGATACTCACATCATTAGTAGATGCCTCTCGTTTGCAGTTTGCCCTAACTGCTATGTTTCACTGGCTTTTTGTACCCCTGACACTTGGCCTTGGGATATTGATAGCGATATTTGAAACTAAGTACTACAAGACAAACGATGAATCTTGGAAGAAACTTACCCAATTCTGGAGTAGAATCTTTGCCATTAATTTTGCCTGTGGAGTTGCAACAGGTATTATTTTGGAATTTGAGTTCGGAACCAACTGGAGCAATTATTCTTGGTTTGTAGGAGATATATTTGGGGCACCGCTTGCAATAGAAGGTATATTTGCTTTCTTTATGGAAAGTACATTCTTTGCTGTTATGTATTTTGGTTGGAATAAGGTTAGCAAGGGTTTTCACCTTCTTTCCACTTGGCTAACAGCAATAGGCGCCAATTTGTCTGCATACTGGATTCTTACAGCTAATGCTTGGATGCAGCATCCAATTGGTGTGGCTTTCAATCCAGTTACTGCACGTAACGAAATGGTTGATTTTTGGTCTATAGTTTTTTCGCCGGTAACATTATCAAAGTTCTTTCATAGCGTAATGAGCGGTTTTCTTGTAGCAGCTGTTGTAGTAATAGGGGTTTCGTGTTGGTATATTAAGAAGAAGTGCAACAAAGAATTTGCTCATCGCAGTATAAAATATGCCAGTGTGTTTGGTCTTATATCACTGTTGTTGCTAATGATTACGGGCCATACTTCAGCTGTAACCGTAGCTCGTACCCAGCCTATGAAGTTGGCGGCTATGGAGGGCTTATACAGAGGAGAAAACGGAACTCCTTTTGTGGGCTTTGCTATTCTGAATCCTAAAAAGAGTTACAACAACACAGAAAAGCCTTATATAGTAAACCTGTCTGTACCTAAGGCACTTTCGTTTATGGTAGATTCAGACTTTAACAGCTTTGTGCCTGGCATCAGCGATATTATAGAGGGCGGATATAAGTACAAAACTTTAGATGGAGAAGAAAAAACAGCTATCTCCTTTCAGGAGAAGGTAGAGAGAGGGAATATGGCCAGAAGAGCTCTTGCATTGTATGGGCAATACAAAGACGATCCTGATACTCTAAAGAGAAATGAAATTCTCTCACAGGCAAAGTCGTATCTTGATAAAAATTTTGAGTACTTTGGCTATGGCTTTCTCAAAAATCCGGAAGAAAGCATTCCTAATGTTCCACTGACCTTCTACTCTTTTAGGATTATGGTAATGCTTGGCGGGTATTTTATGTTGTTTATGTTATTATGCTATTTTTTCTGCCGAAAGAAAGTTTTGGAAAAGAAAAACTGGTTTCTGGTGCTGTCTATTATCTCAGTGCCTTTGGTATATATTTGCGCAGAGGCCGGTTGGGTTGTAGCTGAAGTAGGAAGACAGCCTTGGACTATACAAGATTTACTGCCGGTAGGTGCTTCTGTATCAGGAGTGTCTGCTAATAATGTCTGGACTACTCTTATTATTTTTGCAGTGCTGTTTACAACTCTTCTTATAGCAGAATTAAAGATAGCCTTCAATCAGATAAAGAAGGGCCCGGAAGGAATTACATGGAATTAAACACTACTTAAACAGATATCACAATGACAACATATCATTTTCTACAGCTTTACTGGTGGGCAATTGTTTCTGTTTTAGGCGCCGCCTTGGTATTCCTTATGTTTGTTCAAGGTGGGCAAACTCTCTTTGGAAGTGTTGCCAAAACAGAAGACGAAAAGAAAATTCTATTGTCTTTGTTTGGTCATAAATGGGAAATTACTTTTACAACTCTGGTAACATTTGGCGGAGCTATATTTGCTTCATTCCCTTTGTTTTATTCTACGAGTTTTGGGGGCGCATATTGGCTTTGGATAATTATATTACTGTCTTTTGTGCTTCAGGCTTTTTCTTATGAATTCAGGAGCCGAGAAAAAAACTTGCTCGGCAAAAAGACTTACGAAGCCTTCTTGAAGATAAATGGTTTTGTTGGTACATTGCTCATAGGTGTGGCTGTTGCTACATTTGTTACGGGTGGAAATTATTCCATGGATAAAATGAATCTTACCCTCGGAGCTTCTAATATGGTATCGTTCTGGACCAACGATTATAGGGGTTTAGAGCTTATAATAAAGCCTGTTAATCTTCTCTTAGGTATTGCTGTTTTCTTAGTAGCGAGGTTGTTAGGCCTTTTGTTTGTGTTTACTCAATGCTCTAAAATGGAGGGCGATGCAGCAGCGGATATGGTTAGTAAGAGCCTTAGCAAGATTAAAGTTACATGGTCTGGTTTTTTAGCCTTTTTTGTAGCCTTTGTGGTAATATGGCTAAATGCAGATGGGTATAGAGTAGATACTGCTTCTCCTCTATTCAACGGAATAGATGGACCTATAGTGGCCGAAAAATACGCATACCTGCACAATATGTTAAAAATGTGGCTTATAGCTGTTATTTTTCTTATGGGTGTAGTGCTTGTGTTGGTAGGCATGGCAAGGCTGATGGCATATAAAAAACCGTCTTTCTATGTAACAGGATTAGGTGTATTTCTTGCGGTTCTGGGAATTCTGCTGAATATAGGGTTTGGAGATATGGCCTATTTTCATTCGTTGTACGATATTCAAAGTTCGCTAACTTTATATAATAGTTCGTCCAGTTTATACACTCTAAAGACCATGGCGTGGGTTTCTCTTGCAGTTCCTTTTGTGATACTCTATATAGCCTATGTCTGGAAGAAGATGACCGCAATTAAGAAATAAATATGGGAAGTACAAAAGGCTTCAAATTAGGGTTGCTCCCTAAGATTATTATAGCTATTATTCTCGGTATAGTATGTTCTTTGTTTTTTCCGGTTTGGGCAGCGCGCATATTTGCCACATTTAATTCGCTGTTTGGTACTTTTTTGAGCTTCATAATACCGCTCTTGATATTAGGTTTGGTGGCTCCGGGTATAGCAGAAATGGGACAAAGGGCCGGTAAACTATTGGTGATAACTCTTTTATTGGCATACGCTTCTACCATATTTGCAGGATACCTGTCTTACTTTACTTGCGAGCTGACTTATCCTATATTTCTAACTAAAGACTCCTCGTTGGCATTAGCAGCTCTCTCTGAGTCTTCTACAGTTTCTCCTTATTTTGAAATAGGTGCGCCTCCTGTATTCGGAGTAATGACAGCTCTGGTACTTGCCTTTGTGCTTGGTTTAGGTGCAGCCTATTCAAAGGCAGATACCATGATAAAGGTGCTCTCAGATTTTAAGGAGATCATTAACTTGATAATAAGAAGCATAATTATTCCTTTATTGCCGTTTTACATATTTGGAATCTTTCTCATTCTTGGAATAGATGGTCAGGTTGCAGCAATTCTTAAATTGTTTGTTAAAGTAATTGTAATAATTTTTGTAATGCACATAAGCCTGCTGCTGATACAGTTTATAGTGGCGGGTGTTGTAAGTGGTAAGAATCCTTTTAGGTGCCTTTGGAACATGCTGCCGGCGTATGTTACAGCACTTGGCACTCAGTCTTCTGCAGCCACTATACCGGTAACTTTACAGCAGGTCAGAAAAAACGGAGTGGATAATGGTGTTTCTTCCTTTACGGTACCGTTATGTGCAACTATTCATCTTAGTGGCAGTATGCTGAAAATAGTGGCTTGTGCGTTTGCCATAATGTGGGTGGCCGGTTTATCTGTGAACATAGGTCTTTACTCGGGTTTTATATTTATGCTGGCTATAACAATGGTAGCAGCACCAGGGGTTCCTGGCGGAGCTATTATGGCAGCCCTTGCTGTGTTGGAGGAATTTCTTGGCTTTGACGCTACTTTACAGGCGCTTATGATTGCCCTCTATATAACTATGGATAGTTTTGGTACAGCCTGCAATGTAACCGGCGATGGAGCCATAGCCTTAATTGTAGATAAAGCTTACAAATTTGGCGAACAGCCTAACAAAAAAGCATAATATTCAAGATTTGATTAAGAATTTTTCTTTTTTCTTAAAAATTTATTGAATTTGATAATTGTAAAGATATTTTGTTATATCTTTACGCCCCGTATTCAAAATAGTAGAATAACTACATTACACTTATGAAAATATCGTCTGTTGAGGATTTGAAAAAAATCCGGGAAAAAGCGAGTGTCCTGTTAAGCCCCAGAGAGGAGGGTGATAAGCAAGATTCGTCTGCATGTTGCGGCCTTGAAAAAGGAACAGCTCATATGCAGATATTAACTTGCGGAGGTACAGGATGCAAGGCTTCGCAAAGCCATCTGATAGCTGAAAATTTCAAGAAGCTTATTGCCGAGCACAAACTCGAGAGTAAATTGGAAGTTATAACAACCGGTTGCTTTGGTTTTTGTGAAAAAGGTCCTATTGTCAAGATTATTCCAGACAATACCTTCTACACACAGGTTAAGCCCGATGATGTAGAAGAGATTTTTACTGAGCATATTCTTGGTGGAAGGAGAGTAGAAAAACTCTTGTATGCAGACCCTAAAACTAACAAGTTTGTGTCTGACTCTAAGCACATGGATTTCTACAGAAAGCAAGTTAGAATTGCGCTTAGAAATTGCGGAATGATAGACCCTGAAAATATCGAGGAGTATATAGCTCGCGACGGTTATTTTGCGCTGGCTTCTTGCTTATTAGATAGAACACCAGAGGCTGTTGTAGAAGAAATCAAGAAGTCTGGTTTGAGAGGAAGAGGTGGTGGAGGTTTCCCTACAGGAATGAAGTGGGAAATTGCAGCAAAGAATAAGGCAGACGAAAAATATGTTGTATGTAATGCAGACGAAGGCGACCCTGGTGCCTTTATGGACCGCTCAATAATGGAGGGCGACCCTCATTCAATTGTTGAGGCCATGGAGATTTGCGGTTATGCTACCGGAGCTTCCAATGGTTTGGTATATATTAGGGCAGAGTATCCGCTTGCTGTAGAGCGTTTGAAGATAGCTATTAAGCAGGCAAGAGAGCGTGGTCTTTTGGGTAAGAATGTTTTAGGTACAGATTTCTCGTTTGATATCGACATTAGATATGGTGCAGGCGCATTTGTCTGCGGAGAGGAAACTGCACTTATTCATTCTATGGAAGGAAAGCGTGGTGAGCCAACCCTCAAACCACCATTCCCTGCAGAAAGCGGTTACAATGGTAAGCCTACCAATGTAAATAATGTAGAAACATTTGCAAACATACCAATAATAATAACAAAGGGTGCAGATTGGTTTGCTTCTATCGGAAGTGAAAAATCTAAAGGTACTAAGGTATTTGCGCTTGCCGGAAAAATCAACAATGTAGGTCTTATAGAAGTTCCTATGGGTACTACACTCAGAGAGGTTATATTTGATATCGGTGGTGGTATTAAAGGCGGTAAGAAGTTTAAAGCTGTTCAGACCGGTGGACCTTCCGGAGGCTGTTTAACAGAAAAACATCTTGATACTCCTATAGATTTCGATACCTTGACAGCAGCCGGCAGTATGATGGGTTCCGGTGGTATGATAGTTATGGACGAAGATAACTGTATGGTTTCGGTTGCCCGTTTCTATCTCGACTTTATTGTAGAGGAATCTTGCGGTAAATGTACTCCTTGCAGAATAGGTAACAAGAGAATGTATGAGATTTTGGATAAGATAACTTCCGGAAACGGTACGGTAGAAGATCTTAACAAACTCAAGACCCTTGCTGGAGTTATCAAAGATACAGCACTTTGCGGACTTGGACAAACATCTCCTAATCCTGTGCTTTCTACTCTTAACAACTTCTACGATGAATATCTTGAGCATGTGAAAGATAAGAAGTGTAGGGCTAAGGAATGTAAGTCTCTGCTTACTTATCTGATCAATCCGGAAAAATGTGTTGGTTGTCATCTTTGCGCAATTAACTGTCCGGCAGATGCGATAGAGGGATCTCCAAGAAAGCCTCACGTAATACTGTTCTCTAAATGTATTAAGTGCGGAATGTGTATGTCTCGTTGTAAATTCAAGGCAATTAGTGTAAGATAAAACCTTAGAAAAATGGAACATAAGAATATATCATTGATAATAGATAATCATAAGGTCGTAGTTCCTGAAGATACTACGATTTTAGATGCGGCTAAAAGTATCGGAATCAATATTCCCACTCTTTGCCACATGCACTTAAAGGGCACTTGTGCAGACAACCATCCGGCCTCTTGCCGTGTATGTGTGGTTGAGGTTAAGGGCAGGAGGAACCTTGCTCCGGCCTGCAGTACCAAATGTGCTGATGGTATGGAAGTAAAGACAAGTTCTATAAGGGTTATCAGAGCCAGAAAAACTGTAATAGAACTGATGCTTTCAGATCATCCTAATGAGTGTCTTTCATGCCCTAAGAGCGGTAAGTGTGAGTTGCAGGCAGTAACCCAGCACCTTTCCATAAACGAAACTCCTTTCTCTGGCGAACTTTCTCTTAGAAAAAAAGAAATGACGGCTTCCATAGTAAGAAATATGGACAAGTGTATTTACTGCCGCCGTTGCGAAACCATGTGTAATGTATATCAGTCAGTAGGAGCATTAGGAGCAGTAGGCAGGGGATTTAATACTACTATAGCTCCAACATTCGACAGAATGCTTAAAGATACAGATTGTACATATTGCGGCCAGTGTGTTGCGGTATGTCCGGTAGGAGCACTAACAGAGCGCACTTACACAGACCAACTTATAGACGATCTCGAAAATCCTGATAAGGTTGTGATTGTTCAGGTGGCACCGGCAGTAAGAGTTGCTCTCGGTGAGGAATTCGGCAATGCTCCCGGAACTATAGTAACCGGAAAGTTGGTTTCTGCTCTGAAAGATATAGGTTTCGACTATGTATTTGATACTGATTTTTCGGCAGATGCCACCATTATGGAGGAAGGAAGCGAGTTGTTAGACAGGCTCTCAAAGTTCCTTAACGGCGATAAGAGTGTTCCTATTCCATTGATGACCTCTTGCTGCCCTGCATGGGTTAATTTCTATGAGCATAACTTCCCAGATTTACTCCATATACCATCTACTGCAAGATCTCCACAGCAGATGTTTGGTGCTATAGCTAAAAACTATTGGGCTGAAAAGATGCAGATTAGCAGAGATAAATTGGTAGTTGTATCTGTGATGCCTTGCGTAGCCAAGAAGTTTGAGTGTCAAAGACCAGAGTTTGCCACTAATAAGAATCCTGATGTAGATTACTCAATTACCACAAGAGAACTTGCTACTCTTATCCGTAGAGCGAACATTAATTTTGATGCGCTCCCTAAGATGGAATTCGATAATCCATTGGGAGAGAGTTCTGGTGCTGCAGCAATCTTCGGTTCTACAGGTGGTGTTTTGGAGGCAGCTCTTAGAACAGCATACGAACTCTACACAAAGAAACCGCTCCCTAAGATAGATTTTGAAGATGTTAGGGGTATGGATAGTGTAAGAAGCGCAACCATAGATCTTAACGGCTTTGCTCTAAATGTAGCAATAGCCTATGGACTTGGTAATGCCCGCAAACTTATGGAAGAAATTAGGGCTGGTAAGTGCAAATATCATGTTATTGAGATAATGGCTTGTCCGGGTGGTTGTATTGGTGGTGGTGGACAGCCGTTGCACCATGGCGACTTTGAAATTATCAAGGCTCGTCAGAAGGCAATATACGAAGAAGACAGAAACATGCCAATACGTAAGAGTCACGAAAATTCCAGCATAATCAAGATGTATGAAGAGTTTTTTGGCAAGCCTCTAAGCCAGAAGGCGCATGAACTTCTACACACTCATTACTCAGATAAGACCATCAAATATTAGCAGCTAAAATACAGAAAGATATGGCAGAAAAGTTAAGTTGCAGCATTGTTGATAAGATAAAGGCAATTTGCGATAAGTTTGACAACAAGCCAGGAGAACTTATAAACATTCTCCACGAAGCTCAGCACACGTTAGGTTACCTTCCAATGGAGGTACAGGCGATAATTGCAGAAAAGTTAGGCATACCTGTGAACAGGGTTTATGGTGTGGTTACTTTTTACGCATTTTTTACTATGACTCCAAAAGGAAAGCATCCTATATCAATTTGTATGGGAACAGCTTGCTATGTAAGAGGTTCTGAAAAAATATTGGATGAGTTTAAGAGAACACTTGGTATCGAAGTAGGAGAAACTACTGCTGATGGTAAGTTTTCTTTAGACTGCCTGAGGTGCGTAGGAGCTTGCGGTCTTGCTCCGGTGGCCATGGTAGGCGACAAGGTTTTCGGACATCTTCAATTATCTGATGTAAAACGAATAGTAAAAGAGTTTTCTGAAGATTAACAGTGTTATTATATAACCTAAAAAAAAGAGGGGATGGCCATAAGGTCATCCCCTCTTTTGTAAATCTAACGGTAATAAGCTTTTATTTAGCGTAAGCTACAGACCTAGATTCCCTGATAACTGTAATTTTAACTTGTCCCGGGTAGGTCATTTCGTTGTGGATTCTCTTGGCTATTTCGGCTGATAATGTTTCTATGTCCTTATCTGTAACCTGTTCGCTGCCAACTATAACTCTAAGCTCTCTGCCTGCCTGAATAGCATAAGTCTTAGTTACGCCATTGTAAGACAGGGCTATATCTTCCATATCTTTCAATCTCTTGATATAACTCTCTATCACTTCCCTTCTTGCTCCTGGTCTTGCACCAGAAATAGCATCGGCTACCATTACAAGCGGAGAGATTAGAGAGGTCATTTCTATTTCTTCATGATGGGCTCCTATGGCATTGCAAATCTCCGGCTTTTCTTTGTATTTTTCAGCCATTTTCATACCTAACATTGCGTGTGGCAGTTCCGGATCTTCTTCGCACACTTTGCCTATATCGTGAAGCAGACCTGCTCTTTTAGCCACCTTGGCATTGAGCCCTAACTCGGAAGCCATTGTAGCACATATATTGGCAACTTCTCTTGAGTGCTGTAGCAGATTCTGACCATAAGAAGAGCGGTATTTCATTCGCCCTACAAGCTTTACTAATTCTAGATTCAGACCATGAATCCCAAGGTCTATACATGTTCTTTTTCCTATTTCCAGAATCTCATCTTCCAACTGCTTCTTAACCTTTTCTACAACTTCTTCTATTCTGGCAGGATGTATTCGGCCGTCTGCTACAAGCTGATGTAGGGCAAGTCTTGCCACCTCTCTCCTTACAGGGTCGAATGCCGATAGCAAAATGGCTTCCGGAGTGTCATCCACAACAATTTCTACTCCTGTAGCAGCTTCAAGGGCTCTGATATTTCTACCTTCACGTCCTATGATCCTACCTTTGATTTCGTCGTTGTCTATATTGAATACAGTAACTGCATTTTCTATGGCTACTTCTGGGGCTGTTCTTTGTATTGTGTTAATAACTATTCTCTTAGCCTCTTTAGAAGCACTTAGTCTGGCCTCGTCTATAACATCGTTGATATAAGACTGTGCATCTGTACGGGCTTCGGCCTTCATGGCTTCCATCAGTTGCTTTTTAGCCTCGTCTGCACTCATTCCGGCAATATTCTCTATTTTGACAATTTCTTGCTGGCGGAGCTTTTCATACTCTTCGTGCTTTCTGGCTACTAAGTCTGTCTGAAGCTTCAGATTATTTCGAATGGCTTCTATTTCTTTCTCCTTTCTGTTTAAGTCTGAGTGTTGTTGATTTAACTGCAATTCTCTTTGTTTTAGTTTGTTTTCAGAATCTCTCAGAGAATTGTTTTTGCTGTTTATGTACTGTTCGTGCTCTGTTTTGAGCTGTAAAAACTTTTCCTTTGCCTGGAATATTTTCTCTTTTTTTATGTCTTCTCCCTCCTTTTCTGCTTCCTGAAGAATCTTGGCTTTCTTGTTCTTCAGTACTATAGGGCGTACAATTAAAAATCCGAGAATCAATCCTATGACAAATGCGCCAAGTGGTATTAGAATTTGGTCCATAATTATTGTATATATGTATATATTAAAAAAGCGACAGGAGAACTGTTTCCGAAAAATCTTAATAGTTAAGATTTGGACTCTGTCTTAGACGCTGGTTTCCAACGTCCCGCATGCGGAATCCCCCTAAAGGTAACCTAGGCCTGCCATTGTCTAACCTTGTAGAGCCCGGGATTGTTTTAGTGTTGATTTTCGCAAAGAGTCTCCCATCGCTAAATGTTCATCTGTTATTATGCTGGAGATATTCTGAGAGTTGAGAATTGATTTCCTTTAAGGCTACCATAGTGTCTTCGCTATCGCTCTCCTTCCTTAACGAGTTCATAACCAGCTTAATCATAACGGCTATGAGAATTTTGTTATAGTCTGAGGATATGTTGGCTCGGTTCCTTCTGAATACTTCTATTTCATTGTTGATGATTTCTTCTGCCTTTTGGAGTAGTTCCGCCTCGGTAGAAGAACAGTTGTATTTCAGGGATATTCCATCTATAACCACTGTTAGTTGTATGTTGCTCTTTTTAAGTGCCATATCAATCGTTCAACAATGAGATACATTTATCAATTTCCTTAACAAGTCTTCCGAGTTTTCTCTTAGCTCTCTTATCCGACCCTGCACCCGAAAGCAAAGCTTGTTTCAGCTCATAATGCTCCAATTTTTTTTCTTGTTCTGCTATTTTATTTTTTGCGTTTTGTAATTCTATTTTAGTTTTATTGAGTTCGGCCAGATAATCAGAGCGATCTCTTGCCGCTAATTCAAATCTTCTAACCAGCTCTTGAATAAGCTTTTCGAGCTGATCTAAGGTTTTTTCTGTTTCGTTTTTTAAGGCCATAACTCACAACAAATTTAATCAAAAAATAGATTAATCTGCATTGCCATTATAAAAATTGAATCCCTTCTTTATTCCGGAAATTACATACTCCCATCTTAAAATTATACCTATGAGACATATTATGGCAATGAGAACCAGAGCCTTTATAGAAGGATCGAGCTCTTTCCACCAGTTAAGTAACTTTGTCATAAATAGCATGTTTCTAATTCTTGTCTATTTTTACTCTTGCTCCTACAACACATACATCTCTCTCGTTGCCGAATATAGGGTTGAGTTCTATTTGTGTAATTTCTGGTACAGCAAGGCAAAGTGCAGATAATCTTCTTATTATATCGCCAAACATCACTTCATTCACTCCTTCTTGCTCTCTGTATCCTTTTATGATAGGGTAAGCTTTTAGCGATTGAATCATTTGTTCTGCCTCTGCCGCAGATATAGGAGCAAGACAATAACTTATGTCTTTCATGGCATCTGCAAAAATACCTCCCAAAGAACATGAGACAAGTGGCGGAAAGTTTGGTTCTCTTACACAAGATACTTGGAGTTCGGTTACATGATCGTCTATCATCGGTTGAACAATAAATCCGGTAACTCCTTCTATATTACTCATTCTACGATATTCTGAAATCAGTGTGTGCTCGTCTGTAATGTTTAGCGATACTCCATCTACCTCTGTTTTGTGGAGCGGTCCGAGTACCTTGAGCACAACCGGATACCCGATATTTACAGCTGCATCAATGGCTTCTTCTTCTTCCAAGGCTACATGCTGCCTCAGTCTGTTTATGCCGCTGGCATCGAGAAGTTCCTGAACCATAAAAGCTGGCATTACACCATTGGGCGATTCGTCTATTATTCGTTTTATGAGATACTTGTCTATGGCCGGTAACGACCGTTCTTCTTTAATCATAGGGGCATTTATCACTTTAGCCAAAGCTCTTCCAAATACCACTTCGTCTGTAAATGAAATACCTCCTTGATGGTGAAATTCCTCTATTAGTTCTTCGTAAGAACTTTTTGAAGCAAAAAGAGGATAAACAGGCTTTTTAGTCTGGCGTATTTTTCTGAAGATAACGTTAGAGACCTCAGAGTTATTGCTGGTTTCTTTCTCACCGAATATAACTACTGTTCCGTCTATGGCTGGATTATTTTCGTTTGCATCTACAAGCGATGACAGCTGGCCGGAAGTTTTGCCAAAAGTATAGTCTTCAAAAAAAAGTGCCGGCACATTAACTCCATTCTGTTTAAGCACATCGCTCAGTAATACTGCAGGGCCACCGGCCTGCGTGAGAATGGATATGTTTTTGCCACTTGGTTTTCCCTTTGATAAGATGGAAACTATGTTAGCCATTTCCTCTACATCGTATGCCCTTATAATACCGCATTTAGAAAACAGGGCAGCCACAACTTCGTTGGGCGAGGCCAAAACGCCAACTATAGAAGCTCCTTTTCCAATGAGAGAGCGGCATTTAGAAATCATGGTTTGAGAGTTAGCAATTCGCTCAATATATATTGCAATTACTCTGTTGGTATTGTTGCCTGCACTCCAGTTATTGTCCATCCACTCCAGAATTTCTTCTATGGTGGTAAGCGGCGAATAGCCCAATGAATATACCTCGCCTATATTAAAGCCGTAAGCACCAGTGCTTTCTGTAATTTTAGAAATAATGGTTCTTGAAGATGATATGATATAGATGTTACCATCTTTCTTAATGGAAGATTTGGTGTACAGACCGCAGAAATTTTGGTTTGCTATACCGGCAGAATTAGGGCCTATTAAGGTTACTCCAAAATCACTGCACAGTTTGCTTGTTTGTTTAAGAGCTTCTGTTTCTGTTAGTTTAGCAGATGAAATCTTATCTGGGAAAACTACTATAGCCTTGCAGTCTTTTTTCGTGCACAGGATTTGGATATCTTCAAATATACTGCCGTTATCTTCCGCCATAAAAGCAAGATCTGTATCTGGAATGTCTTGTATTTTCTTATAGGTGCTTATTCCCTGAACAGAACTTGAACTTTCTGATATTACATATATATCTCCCTCATAATTATTTATTATAAGGTTTTTAAGCAGATTTCCTCCTGGGGAAAGAATGTCGTTTGATACTCCTATTATAGCAATGTTCTTTGGAGCTGCAAGTTCTTTTGAAATCATACGCACTACTAACTTATCCCACAAAATTAGTAAAAGAGAACAGACTAGTGTGAATATTTTTGTAAATTGTGCCGCAAATAGCACATTGATGAATAGCATACTAATCAAAGATATATATTTAGGTGGGAAATCTACAGATATTCTGATAGAGAACAATCGGATAAGCAGAGTTTGCGAACATATTGTCTTACCCCCTGAGTGTAGGCCGGATATCATAGACGGTAGGGGAAAGGCAGTAATTCCGGGCTTTGCAAATATGCATACCCATGCCGCTATGACCATAATGAGAGGGGCTAAGGAAGATATGTCTCTGCATAAGTGGTTGGAATCGATATGGAAGCTTGAAGAGCATTTAGACGATGAACTTGTCTATTGGGGCACCAAATTGGCTTGTGTAGAAATGCTCAAGACCGGCACTACTTTGTTCAACGACCAGTATTTTTTTATAGAATCGGCAGTAAAGGCTGCAAGTCAGATGGGTATAAGAGGGGCACATTCTTTTGTCTTTATAGACTTGGGCGATGCAGACAAGGCCATGATGCAACGCGAGGCCTGCATTAAAACTTATGAAGAATCTAAGAATTGGGGAGATACTGCCATTTTTGAGATAGGGATTCATGCTGCATATACTGTATGCGAGGAGAATATTATCTGGGCTTGTAATTTTGCGGCGGAGCATGGTCTTAAAGTGCACATTCATATAGGCGAAACCTCTCAGGAATTGCAAGACTGTCTGCGTATCCATGGTTGCACTCCGGTAGAATATTTAGATCGGTTAGGCATATTTTCTCCAGATATAATAGCGGCGCATTGTATATGGCTCAGCGATTCTGACATACAAGTGCTTGGGCGTAATAAGGTGAATGTGGCTCATAATATCAATTCCAATCTAAAACTTGCATCGGGATACAAATTCAAATTCCAAGAGTTAGTAGGAGCGGGAGTTAATGTATGCTTGGGAACAGACGGAGTGGCTTCTTCCAATAATTTAGACATAATGGAAACCATGAAGACTACTGCTCTGGTGCAGAAGGCCTGGAGAAAAGATCCGTCTGCAATTACACTATCTCAACTTATAGAGAGTGCTACAAAGAACGGTTATAGGGCTTTCTCTTTGGAGGGAGGAGAAATAAAAGAGGGTATGCTTGCAGATTTGTCTATCATAGATATAGATAACTACAGCTTTACTCCTAATATAAATTTTGAAGCAAACCTTGTATATTCTGCACATTCAGATTGCATACAAACTGTAATCTGTAATGGAAAAATAGTAATGAAAGACAGATATATAGCCGAAGAGAGGGAAATTCTTTCGCAAGTTCGCAAGTTGAGCAGAAAGTTGCTTTTGGGGCAGTCTTGATTGATTATCTGAAAATTTTAAATTATTGAGATATGTTAGAAAAAGAAGAAAAAATTTACAAAGCTGCAGGCTTTTTGAAGATGAGAATAGGTGGCAAAAAGCCAGTTGCCGGTATAATACTCGGGAGCGGGCTTGGAGCCTTGGCAGACAAAATAGAAGATGCTATAGTTGTGCCATATTCAGACATTCCATATTTTCCTGTATCAACGGCAGTTGGTCATAAGGGAAATCTGCTGATAGGAACTCTTGGCGGCAAGTGTGTAATATGTATGCAGGGGCGCTTCCATTATTACGAGGGGTATTCTATGGATCAGGTTACCATAGCTATACGCGTGATGAAGGTGCTTGGTGTAGAATACTTGTTGGTATCTTGTGCTTGCGGCGGTCTTAATCCAGATTTTAGAGTAGGCGATCTGATGGCTATAGAAGACCATATAAACCTCCTTCCTAACCCATTGGTAGGCCAGAATTTGGCAACATTCGGAACTCGCTTCCCAGATATGAGCCACCCGTATGATGAGAGCTTGATAGCCAAAGGAAAGCAGATTGCGGCTGAGAATGGATTTGAGCTCAAGTCTGGAGTTTATGTAGCTGGCAGCGGCCCTTCTTATGAAACCAAAGCGGAGTATCGCTACCTGCGAATTATAGGTGGCGATGCAGTTGCTATGAGTACTGTTCCGGAAGTAATAGTGGCTCGCCATTGCGGTATAAATGTTTTTGGAGTATCTGTTATAACCAATGCATCAGGCGATACTCAGAAAGCAGACTTTGTAAACGATGAACAAGAAGTTATTAAGGCGGCAGATAAGGCTGTTAAAAAGATGACTACCTTGTTTATCGGTCTTATTGAGGCCCTGTAATGCTCAGATTTATATCTCTTGCAAGCGGCAGTAGCGGAAACTGTTATTTTTTTACAAATGATAAAGTTTCATTTCTGGTAGATGCCGGAGTGGGGGTTCGTACTTGTGATAAAAGGCTGGCAGAACATGGATTGAGTCTAAAACAGGTAGATTTCATACTAGTAACTCACGACCATATAGATCATATCAAAGCTTTGGGCGTTATAGCTTCTAAGTATTCAAAACCAGTGTATGCCACATCAAAACTCTTACGGGCTCTGTTAAAGAATGCGTGTACCCGAAATCGTCTGAACAGTTCATTACATGGTATAGAAGTAGGTGTATCTGCTACCATCTGTGGCGTAGAAGTCAGCCCTTTTGCGGTGTGCCACGATGCTACTCAGACGGTGGGCTATAAACTTGTGGTATCTGGTAGAACTATTGTAATTCTAACAGATTGTGGGCAGATAACAGCAAAAGTGCTTGAAAATGTATCTCAAGCCGATATATTGTTATTAGAAAGCAATTACGATTCAGAAATGCTGCAGAACGGACTGTATCCAAAGATTCTTCAGGATAGAATCAGTGGTGGTAATGGTCATCTCAGTAACAATCAGGCGGCTGAGATTCTCATGAAAACTTATCCGAATAGAATCGGACGGATGAAACATATATACCTCTGCCATATATCTGCCAACAACAATACTCCGAAACTTGCCTTAGATTCTGCTCGTGGAGCACTGATAGCTTGTGGGGCCAATGTAGATAACATTATTTTAACTGCATTGCCAAGAGGCAGGGCTTCTGCACTCTATTCGCTTTAGTTGCTATTTTATTAAATTTGCAAAAGAACTACTTAAAACATACTCATTATGAAAAAGTATTTAGCAGAAATGTTCGGCACAATGGTGCTGGTTCTTATGGGCTGCGGAGTTGCCGTAAGCCTAAATTGTTCATCCGACTGCTCGAATGTAGTTAATGCCGCAACGGTAATAGGAACCGCTCTGGCATTCGGGTTGTCTGTTGTTGCTATGGCTTATACAATAGGCGGAATAAGCGGTTGCCATATCAATCCGGCTATAACTCTTGGAGTATTCCTTAGTGGAAGAATCAATGCAAAAGATACTGTTATGTATATAGTTTTCCAGTGCATAGGTGCTTTCATAGGTTCTGCCATTTTGTATCTGCTTACCAACAATTCAGCCCTAACCGGTACAGGAGCCAATGATTTGCAAAGTGGAGTTACAATGATGGGCGGACTTATTGCTGAGATAGTTTTTACATGCGTATTCGTTCTTGTTGTTTTGGGTGCCACTTCAAAAACAAATGGCGCAACAAACAACTTTGCCGGCCTTGCCATAGGTTTGGCACTCGTATTGGTTCATCTTGTATGTATCAGATATACCGGTACTTCTGTAAATCCGGCTCGTTCTTTAGCTCCGGCTATTTTCCAAGGTGGCACTGCTTTATCTAATCTGTGGATATTCATAGTAGGTCCATTTGTAGGTGCTATGTTGGCTGCCGGAATTTGGGGAATTATTGCAGATAACGGTAAAAAAACAGTAAAGTAGTTAAGGTAGGCAAAGAGAAGATTTTTGTCTTATGTATCAACCCAAGCTAACCATATTTACGCCAACCTACAATCGGGCATATTCTCTGCCTAAACTATATCAAAGCCTGTGTTGCCAGAAATTTACAGACTTTGAGTGGATAGTTGTAGATGATGGTTCTACAGATGGAACAGCTGGTTTGATAGATTCTTGGAAAGCTGAAAATAAACTTAATATCAGATATTTTCATCAAGATAATTCGGGCAAGATGTCTGCTCACAATCTTGCAGTATCGGTTTCTGAGGCAGTATGGTTCCTATGCATAGATTCAGACGATTATCTTACCGATGAAAATGTATTTGGAGATTTCTTTGATTTCTGGAGCTCCAACTGCAAAAATTCAAATGTTGCCGGCGTGGCAGACGATAAAGTATGTGGAGTATTCAGTTTTAAGGAAATAGAAGGGCGTTCCATTGCGTATCCAACAGATGTTTATGTTTCGCATCTGCGAGATATTCACAAGCGCGGTTGTACTGGCGAGGCAGCCATGTTTCTAAAAACTTCTATCATCAGAAAACATTTATATCCTATATTTGAGGGAGAGAGATTTGTGCCGGATGCTTACTTGTACGAACAGTTAGATGCTTCGTATCAGTTTTTGTTGATGCCACGATTTACGCAACATTGTAAGTATAATCCAGATGGTTATACACATAAATACAGATTCCTTCTATACTCCAATCCTTTAGGCTATAGAGCTTATCATAATCAAAGAGTTGCACTCCGGGCAGATAGAATCTTGCATAGCGTTATCTGCTCGGATGCAATTTCTATCCGCTGTGGTTTCAGAGGCCTACTATCTTCTGCCCCAAGGCCATTTTTAGCTTTGTTAATGTTTCCCATAGGGCTGGTCAAGTACTTGTTAGACAGCATACATCTTAAAACATTTGGTAGGGTATGTTAAGTGTGGCAAAGAGAACTGTGCTATGGAGCGGAGTTCAACACTTTTCGCTTTATGGTCTTCCACTTATTCTTACTCTGTTAGTATCGCGGCTAATATCGCCAGACGACTATGGCATTGTGGCCTATACGGTTGTGTTCTTCTCTATTACACAAGCTTTTATAGATTTTGGTTTAGAGAGTTCCCTAATTCAGAAGAAAGATATTTCGGCTTTGGATTTTAATACGGCCTTTATTTTTACAACTTCTTTGGGCCTTGTGGCATACATAGCGTTTTTCTTGGCAGCTCCGTATATAGCCGCTTATTTTGAGGTTCCGGTATTGGAGCAAGTTGTTAGGGTGTCTGCCATAATTCTCTTATTAAGAGCTGCCAGCATAGTACCTTATGCTAAACTGCAGCGCGAGTTGAATTTTAAGGCTATAGCCAGAATAACCTTTTTTGTAACCTTAATCTCTGGAGGCTTGACTATTTTTCTGCTATACAGAGGACTTGCTTACTGGGCACTTATTATTCAGAGCTTGTTTACAGCTACCGTTATGCTTATACTGTATGTTTGTATAGCTAAATGGAAGTTTTCGTTCAAGTTCAGTGGTGTGTCGTTGAAAAAACTTCTAAACTATGGTATGCCGCTAATGTTTACATCGGTAATTAACGCTGTGTACGGAAGTTTATATTCACTGTTCATAGGTAAAAAGTTTGGAGAAAAGCAGTTAGGCTTATATAATCGGGGTTCTTCTTTGGCTGGTTATGTGCCAACTAATATCAGCGACTTTACCCTCAGAGCTCTGTTTCCGATTTTTTCAAAACATCAAGACGACAAGGTTTTCTTGCGGAAGCAAGCCATACGAACAATGCATTTTACAGCTTTTATTGTAGTACCTGTCAATTTTTTCTTGATGGCCAATGCTTCTGATTTGATACAGATTATTCTCAAAGACAAGTGGATGGCTATGGCACCATTGATAAGGGTTCTGTGTGTGGCTCACTTGTCGTATATAGTGTGCAATGTGCATCTTAATATTCTTAAAGCTGTAAGCAGAACAAAAAGTTTATTTGCTTGCGAACTGATAAAGAAACTATTAGGCATATTGGCTATATTGATAACATTGCCAATGGGTATGATGCCTATGATATGGGGATTTTTGGTATGTAGCCTTCTGAATGTAGTTGTGGGTGCCTTGTTTACAAAGCCTGCAATAGGCCTAACATTGTATGAGCAGATAAAGAGCCTATTATCCATATTGGCAATTGCTGCAATAGCCGTGAACGGAGCCTTTTATATGGCTTCGTTTATAGAAAATACTTATGCCCGACTTTTACTGTCGGGCATAGTGTCTGTTGTTTTGTATTTAGCTGGCTGTCTTATGGTTAAAGACGAGAGCCTGCCTTTCTTTATGAAATATATCAGGCGTAGGTAACTACTTGGCTACTTCTACATATCTTTTGAAGTCGAAGAAAACATCTATGATATTAGGTTTATCGGTTTTTATACTAACCTTGTCTATAAAATCTTCCGAGAACTCTTTGTTAACAATACTGGAAGCCCCAAAATAGGTGCTTAGGATCTGAAACTCGTCTGTAACTCTGTTTACCCTAATTGCGTTTTCCTTTGAAAGTCCATCGCCACCGGCTCCCATAATGGCTTTTACAAGATTTATATATCGCGATTGATATATTTTGCTTTCTTCTGGCTTTAGGAGTTCTTCTGCTATATTCATGAGATAAAAAAGCGTTTGCAGAGAAGTTGGATCTTGTTTGTGGTCTGCCTGCAGGGCTGCATAGGCCTGGCTATATAGTTTTTTTGCTATCAGAGAGTCTATAGATGAGTTATAGTAATTTGGCTTGTAGGCGTCTGTAAAAGTGTAGCCGTAATATAGCAGGGTATAATCGTCTAAAGATAAGTCTTCGCCAGCAAAATAACTTTTGACTATATCATTATACTCAGCACGATTTTCTGTCATAAAACTTTTTATTTCAGCATAAAAATCATCATTCTGCGCTCTTAGCAACGAGGCTGATCCTAAGGCAAATACCGCAATAAGTATTGTAAATTTTATTTTGTTCATCTTGTAACTTAATTTGATGTAGGAGTTATTTTAACGTTTTACATCGCCTCTTGTTTGCGCATAGACAAACCCAAGGGATTCTAGTTTTTTTACTAAGACGTTGAGATTGTCTGCACTGTCTAAACTCAGCGATGCTTTTCCATCGTAAAGTTCGTATTTTTTTCTGTATTTCAAAGGGGTTAGGTTAGGCATGATAACATTTGCACCAGATTTAAGGGCTGTAGGCATCCAGTTGCCATCTAAGGTAAATAGAGCAGTAGTGCTGGGCAGGAGGGCATGCGGAAATAAAATTCTTAGTATAGCCAACAATCTTACAGTTAGTTCTCCCGAACCATTTTCATAGGATGCAAAGGGGGTAGATGAGTGGCGCATGAAAGGTCCTATGCCTATCATGTCTGGAGAGAGTTGTTGCAAGAATCTCAGATCGGAGATTATATTTTCTACTGTTTGTTTAGGAGCCCCCACCATTAAGCCGCTACCTACCTGAAATCCTATTTCTTTGAGTGCAAAAAGACATTCTTTTCTCTTTTCTAAAGACATATTTTCTGGATGCATAAATCTGTAATGCTCTGCATCTGCTGTTTCGTGCCTTAGAAGATAGCGGTCTGCTCCTGCATTGTAGAAAGACTTATAGCTTTTGTATTCCTTTTCTCCTAACGAAAGGGTTATTGCGCAATCGGGATGTTTTTTCTTGATATTTTCTATAATGCTGCATATAGCGTTGTCTGTGTAGGCAGGGTCTTCTCCACCTTGTAGAACAAAGGTTCTCAACCCTAAGCTGTAGCCGTAATCACATGTATGAAGTATTTCATCTTCAGGTATTCTATAACGCATAGTATTTGCGTTGCCTGCTCTCAAACCACAATAGTAGCAATTATTTTTACAATAAGAAGTAATCTCTATCAGGCCACGTAAAAAAATCTGGTTCCCATATATGGTTCGGCGTATGAAGTTTGCCTTTTCAGCCAATAAGGCATCATAGTCAGAAGAAGAAATAATGGCTGCAAGAGTGGAATCTGAAGGATTCTCGCCTGCAGCCATATTCGCTATTCTTTCCGCTATTTCAGGAAGAGGTGCCTGCATATTATAACTGCGGACCGGCAGCTACCAGAGCCTTGCCCTCTTCGTTAGAAGTAAACTTGGTAAAGTTCTTTATAAATCTACTTGCAAGATCCTTGGCTTTAGTATCCCACTCTGCTGCAGCAGCATAAGTATCCCGAGGATCGAGAATAGAGGTAGCTACTCCTTTTAACTCGGTAGGGATTTCGAGATTGAAATAAGGTATCTTTTTGGTAGGAGCTTTATCTATGGAACCATCTAAAATGGCATTGATTATACCTCTGGTGTCTTTGATAGATATTCTCTTGCCGGTACCATTCCAACCGGTATTTACAAGATAAGCCTTTGCTCCAACGCTTTCCATTCTCTTAACAAGTTCCTCTCCGTATTTTGTAGGATGCAGCGAAAGGAATGCGGCTCCAAAACAGGCAGAGAATGTAGGAGTAGGCTCTGTAATACCACGCTCGGTGCCAGCTAATTTTGCTGTAAAACCGCTCAAGAAGTAATATTTAGTTTGCTCAGGTGTAAGGATTGAAACAGGAGGAAGTACTCCAAACGCATCTGCAGAAAGAAATATAACTTTCTTAGCAGCAGGGGCTTTACTAATAGGTTTTACTATATTGCTGATGTGGTATATAGGGTATGAAACTCTTGTGTTTTCGGTAACGCTCTTGTCTGCAAAATCGATCTTGCCGTTTTCATCTACGGTAACGTTCTCCAGAAGAGCATTACGTCTTATAGCGTTATAGATATCGGGCTCTG
>DFIA01000071.1 GCA_002372015.1 Bacteroidales bacterium UBA3709
CTATTTTGGTAACCATTATTGGTTTCTTCCTGCATACTTGGGTCTTTATGTATTAGCACCTGTTCTAAATAGTTTTATAGAGACTGCGAAAGCACGTTTAGTGTTTGGGGTGCTTTTAAGTTTCTTTATTCTTCAGTTTATCTATGGTTGGACTATTCCTAATGATACAGCTTATGTGCTCAATATGCATCCCATCACGCTTCCATATTTTAAACAACTTATGATAGTTGCAAATTACGAAACTGGATATATGTATCCAGTTTTCGTAATATTTACGGCTGTTGTTATACTTGCTTTAAGCATAATTTTAGATAGGGTTAGAATATATGTTTGGAAGGTCATGTGCCATAGGTTTATGGATTCTGTTTTTGCTTATATTCAACAACAAGTTGAAAAAATGTTTTATCGTTTAAGATTATTTGGCAAATGATACGGTTGGCAGGTATGATTATTACAGGCATTCTTACGAGCTTGTATTATTTTCCTATTGAATTTATGGCATTACCAGGCATTAATACCAAGATGGTATTGGCTGTGTTGGGATTGGTATTTGTCGTATTTTATGTACTCAAAAAAAAATCTTTATTGATACCAAGGGAATTGTTGTTGCTGATAGCCTTGGCATCCGGTGTTTCTTTGATGTCTTTAATTTCAATAACAGTCAACCAGACTCCAGATGATTCTTATGCAAACTATATTACATCTTTCTTTGTATGGCTTAGCGGAGCATTTGCTGTTTGTACAATCGTAAAGTTTGTGCACGGCCATATCAGTGTGCACATGGTTTTAAATTATCTTGTTGCAGTATGTCTGTTTCAGTGTGTTAGTGTATTGTTAGTTTATAATAATCCCGATCTGGCTCAATTAGTAACTGAAACAATCTTTAGCAGCGAATTGCACGTGGCCTCACAGCTGGGACGCTTGTTCGGGTTTGGTGCTGCTTTGGATACTGCAGGAGTTAGATTTTCATTAGTTTTAGTAGGGATAGCTTTTTTCTTATCTGGAATTAAAGGACCTTTACCATTATTGCAGCGTTTGATTTACATCATCAGCTTTATTGTTATATCAATCATTGGAAATATGGTGGCACGTACTACTATTGTGGGGGTCGGTATAGGGTTGGTCTTCTTGGTAATCAGTTCTTTTATTTCAATAAGAGGTACAATCGGCATCTCGCAATTTTCTTCTCTTTTTTCATGGCTGGGCCTGATTGCAACAGGAGTTGTTATTAGTGTAATACTTTACAATACTGCTCCTCAAGCAAGAAGTTTGTACCGTTTTGCCTTTGAAGGTTTCTTTTCCCTTGTAGAAAAGGGTGAGTGGGAAACATCTTCCGGAGAAAAACTCAAGACGATGGTTGTTTATCCTGAAACATTGCATACCTGGGTTATAGGCGATGGTTATTTTGAAAACTCGCGCAATGACGAGAACTATCTTGGGGATGCTACAGATCAAGGTTATTATATGGGAACAGATGTGGGGTATCTGCGCTTTATTTTTTATTTCGGCATATTGGGCCTGATTCCTATGATGGGAGTAATAATTTACTCTTCGGTTATGTGTATCAAATATTTTAGAGATGAGAGGTGGTTGTTTATTCTAGCTCTGCTCGTTGGACTGATTGTGTGGCTTAAAGTTGCTACTGATATATTCTGTTTCTTGGCTTTGTTCCTCTCTGTTGCCGCTCTAAGAGAACCTGAGGAAGGTATCCAAGAAACCCTGAATGGTACTCTGATACTAAATAAAGATTCAGGGCGCAAAATTTCAGCAAGGAGCGGCATTGTATGAAAATAGTCTATACTATAGCCGGAACTTACCGCCCGGCAGGAATGGAGAGGATTCTTACCGATAAGGCAAACTATCTGGCTACCAAAGGATATAATATTACCATTGTAACAACAGAACAGAAGGGTAGGCCGGATGCTTTTCCTTTAAACCAGGCAATACGCAGAGAGGATCTTGCTATTGGATATGAAGACAATAACGGCAGGAGTTTTCTGTCTAAGGTTCTAAGCCATCCTTTCAAGAAGTTCAATCACAGAAAAAAGCTTGGCAAGCTTTTGGAGCAAATACGGCCCAACGTTACCATATCAATGTTTTGTGGAGACGAATCTTTTCTTCCGAATCTGAAATTTGCAGGAAAAACAATTCTTGAGGTGCATTTTTCAAGATTCAAGCGTATTCAGTACGGTAGAAAGGGCTTTTGGGCTTTAGCGGACAAGTATCGCAGCAGGCAGGATATCAGAATCATACATCGTTTTAACCATTTTGTTGCTTTGACACAAGAAGATCTTGGATATTGGGGAAACCCTGCCAATGGAACGGTAATTCCTAACTTTATAAGCAGATTTCCTACAACTCCATCTTCATTGGAGAGCAAAACGGTACTTGCAGTTGGGCGATATGATTACCAGAAAGGTTTTGAAAGGCTTATAAGTGCCTGGAAAAAAGTTTGTTCTAATCTGCCTGAAGGCCATGGCTGGATGCTAAAAATTGTGGGAGACGGTCCGTTAAAGGATAGCCTGAAAAGGCAGATAGCGGAAGATGGACTGCAAGGATTTGCAGTTGTAGGAGAGAGTGCTTCTGATATGGATGCTGTTTACCGCAATGCATCTGTATATGCTCTTTCTTCCAGATATGAGGGGCTTCCGATGGTGCTACTTGAGGCTCAGTCTTATGGTCTGCCTATAGTAGCGTTTGACTGCAAATGTGGTCCAAAAGATGTTGTTACAGATGGTAAAGACGGGCTGCTGATAAAAGAGGGTGATGTGGAAGGGCTGTCTGGGGCATTGCTTAAGCTCATAAACAATGGGGAACTTCTGAAAACGATGGGACATAACGCTTTGGAGGCCTCTAAAAGATGGAATCGTGAATCTGCCATGGAGCGTTGGATTAGTTTGATAGATGGCTGTTAGCAAAAGACATATTGTAATTTCTGCTGTAAATGTGCGTAAGGGAGGGACTCTTACCGTTCTTAAAGATTGCCTCTGTTATCTTTCTTCCAGAAAGGATGTTAGTGTAACAGCAATAGTTCACCGGAAATCTTTATGTGCTTATGATGGAATTGAATACATAGAAATACCTTGGAGCGCAGACAGCTGGATTAAACGCCTGTGGTGCGAGTATGTAACCTTGGGACGGGTTTCAAAGAAACTTCCTAAAGCGGATCTTTGGTTTTCTCTCCACGATACAACCCCAAGAGTAAGGGCAGAAAAACAAGCCGTTTATTGCCATACGTCTTTTCCTTTTATGAAATCCTCCTTGCAGGATTTGAAGATGGATTACAAAATAGCACTGTTTTCCAAGCTTACAAGGTTTGCCTATAAATTCAATGTGAGAAGGAACAGTTATCTGGTTGTTCAGCAGCAGTGGATGAGAGAAGCTTTGGGAAAGCTTCTGGCTTTTAATCCGGACAAGATAATTGTGGCTCCTCCTTCTTTCTCTTTTCCTGAAATAGGTGTTTCATCAGGCGGTTGTGAGAAGATTTTCCTTTATCCATCTACCCCTGATTGCCACAAGGATTTTGAAACCTTATGTAGGGCATCTGCAATGCTGGAACAAAAGGTTGGCAAGGGAAAATTCAGAACTGTTCTAACTATTTCAGGAAACGAAAACAAATATGCCTCGTGGCTCTATGGGCAGTTCAAAGATATTTTTTCTATAGAATTCAGGGGTTTTTTGAAAAAGGAAGATTTGCTGCTATGCTATGAAAAAGCTGATTGCCTTGTTTTTCCTTCGCGTTCAGAAACTTGGGGGTTACCTATATCGGAATTCAAATCTACAGGTAAGCCAATGATACTTGCAGATTTGCCTTATGCTCATGAAACCTCTGCCGGAGCAAGGAAGGTAGCTTTCTTTTCTTTGTCTGATTCAGAAGATTTGCAAAAGAAGATGCACAAGGTTCTTAATGGAGAAATAGAAACTTTTTCTGAAATACCTCGGTTGGACTACAAGAAACCGGTGGCTGAAGACTGGGATACACTTTTCAGAATATTGCTTGAATCATAAAGGCTGTATGGCTATAAAACAAATGAGAATACTGCAACTTGGCAAGTTTTATCCTATCAGAGGAGGGGTAGAGAAGGTAATGAGAGATCTTACGGAAGGCCTCTCTTCCAAAGGCATATATTGCGATATGCTCTGTGCAATGCTACCATCTGATAAAGTAGAGGCTAAAGATGCAGAGCGAATAGATGCCTCTGCGGTGAGGCAGGCGAAATCTCCTTTGATTTTGAGGCTTAATAATTTTGGTAGAATTATTTGTGTTAAGGCCTTGGCCAAGAAGGCCGGCACTATGATTTCTCCTGCCATGATAAAATATCTTAGGCAACATTGCAAAGAATATGATATCATACACGTGCACCACCCTGACCCTATGGCTGCCCTTGCTCTCAGGCTAAGCGGCTACAAGGGCAGGGTAATAGTTCACTGGCATTCTGATATAGTGTCTCAGAAGACTATTTTTTTCTTCTACAAGCCTCTTCAGAATTGGTTGCTCAGGCGTGCAGAAAAGGTTGTTGGAACTTCGCCCATCTATATTGCAGAATCTCCACACTTGGCAAATGTACAGAAGAAGTGTACTTATGTGCCTATAGGAATACTACCTGTACCTGTGGTAGAACAAAGAGCTAAAGAGCTTAGAAAGCAATTCAATACAAAGTATCTTATTCTTACGGTAGGTAGATTGGTTCCATATAAAGGTTACAGTTATCTGATAGAGGCTATGAGTCTTTTGCCACAAGAATATGGCTTATGTATAATGGGAACAGGGCCTTTGCAAGAAAAACTAACGCAGCAGATAAAAGAAAACTCTCTTGAAGACCGAATTACAATGGCCGGATATGTAGAAACAGGGCAACTTTTTTATGATTATTTTGCAAGTTGTGATATATTTGTACTCCCGAGTATAATGAAGACAGAGGCATTTGGTATAGTACAGATAGAGGCTATGTCTTGCGGAAAGCCTGTTGTAGCTACTAAAATACCGGCTTCCGGGGTTTCTTGGGTAAATAAAGAGGGTGTTAGTGGTTTGAATGTTATTCCCAAAGATGCTAAAGCCTTGGCTAAGGGAATAATGGATGTTATTGCCAACAAAGAAAAATTTGGGCAGGGAGCTATGCAATTATTCCAAAGCCGCTACACTATAGATGCTATGATAAATAAAACAATTGAGATATATGAACAGCAGAAAATTAATTAATGTGTTACTGCCGGCTTTTTTGGCTGCGTTTTTTTTAAGCGGTTGTATAACGGCAAAAAAAATAGCATATCTGCGCGATATGGAGTATAATAATGCTTATTCTGCTCTAAAAGCTCCAGAACTTAAGATACAACCGGAAGACAGATTGGAGATAGCTGTAGGTAGCGAAATTCCAGAGTTAGCGGCTCCTTTCAATACGGAGATTTCCAGCGGGGAAGGGTCTGTTCAGAAAGCACTGAAATATACAGTAGATGCTGATGGTTGTATTGTTTTTCCTGTTCTTGGTACCTTGCAAGTAGCCGGTAAAACGGTTAAGCAAATTGAAAAAGATATAGAAAACAAAATAAGTGTGCGTGGAGATATAAGGGAGCCTAAGGTGAGCGTTAGGCTCGATAATTTTAAGATAACTGTTATTGGCAGTATGACAAATAGCGTACTTAATGTAGAGGAGCCAAGCATTAATATACTGCAAGCCATAGCTCGTTCCGGCGGAATAACAGATCGCTCCAATGTTAAGGATGTGATGGTAATTAGAACGGAGAATGGGCAGAGAAAAGCTTATCAGATTAACTTACAAAAGGAAAAGTCTGTATTTGAATCGCCGGTATTCTTTCTTCAGCAGAACGATGTAGTGTATGTTAAACACAAAGGAGCATATCTTAGCCCTACAGGACAAACTCTAATGACATTCTTAGGAACTATACTTTCTTTGGGTGGAATTGTTACCAATATTATACTTTGGACAAATAGATAATGCTATGAAAGAAAATAAAGGTACACAGATTAGCCTTATAGATCTTTTCTTCTTTTTACTGAGCAGGTGGTATTGGTTTGTAATATGTGTGGCCCTCTGTGTGGGATATGCCTATTACAGATATGCAAAGAAGCCACTCATTTATAAAAGCGAGGCAACTGTAATAATAAAAGACCCAAGCAATACACGTTCATCAGCAAGGTTGGATGCATATAGTAACATGATAAATAATGTAACTATGTCTAACGAAATATTGCAACTGAAGTCTAAATCTTTGATGTCTTCTGTAGTATTGGCATTGGATGCAGATATCTGCTATACGGTGCATGAGGGGCTTCGCAATATAGAACTGTACGATACATCTCCTGTAAAGATGTATGTTTCTCGTAACGAGGGTGCAGCAGAGGCTTTTACAATAAATGCAACCATATTGTCTGATTCTCAGATAAAGTTGGTTATTGATGGCGGCTCTGCAATTAAAACTACATTGGGAGATACTTTAACCTACAAAGGAGCACGCATGGTATTCTCTCCTACGGGGTATTATTCTTCATATAAAGGTAAAAATATAAAGATAACAAAATTGCCGCTCAGAAGTGCAGCGGTAGGTTATCTTTCTCGGCTAAGAGTAAAACAGACAGAAGCAGACGCTTCTATTTTGGAACTTTCTCAACAAGATTACTCTGTTAGAAGAGCTGTTGATATACTCAACATGCTTGTAGATAAATATAACGAAGATGCTATAAAAGAAAAGAACAGAATAGCTCATAATACCTCAGACTTTATCAACGAGCGCTTAGCCATTATCCAGAGCGAATTGGGTACGGTAGAAGGAGATTTAGCTAACTTTAAAAGCTCGCAAAAGGTTATGGATGTAGATGGAACAGCATCCGACTATTTGAGTGAGAGCAGGAGCTATAATTCAGAAATAATCAAAATAGAGATGAGGTTACGTTTGGCCGGCTTTCTTAAGGAACATCTTGCCAAGGCCTTTAGTGCTTACGAAACAGTGCCGGCTAATACAGGTTTAGAAGATGCAAGCATAGATGCTGCTATATCTAAATACAACGAACAAATTCTGCAGCGCGACCGCCTTATACGCGCAAGTAGTACAGAGAGCCAGGCTGTTAAGCAGATAGAAGCACAAATTGTGCCGGCACAGCAGGTTATAACAAATGCATTAGACAATCTTATAGCCTCTCTCAATACAAGGAGAAGTGAAATAGCTCGCTTAGAGCAGCAGTCTATGAAAAAGTTTACTGCCATGCCGGTTAAAGCGCAAGAGCTGTTATCCATAGAAAGGCAGCAGAAAATAAAGGAAGCGCTTTATGTATTTTTGCTAAATAAAAGAGAAGAAAACGCTCTTACCCAAGCAATGGCAGATAATAATGCCAGAATGATAGATACGGCAGAAGGCTCTTCTGTGCCAATTTATCCTTCCAAAAACAAGATGCTTCTACTTGGTTTATTGCTTGGCTTGTTTATACCTGCCGTTATTCTAATAGCTTGGATGTTTGTAGATACCAAGATACGAGGCAAGAAAGACTTAGAGGGTTCCGATGTTTCTTTTCTGGCAGAGGTTCCTTTATTCAAGATTAAACATAAGAAAGCACAAGACAAAAAAACTGTAGGCGGTAGCAGAATAGAGGCAGAATACTCTTTACATTCCTATCGTTTTTTTAAGGAAGCAATGCGAATGTTGTGTACCAATATAGATTTTATGAAGCCGGAGGATTGTAAGTCTCCTGTTTTGATGCTTACTTCTTTTAATGCCGGCATGGGTAAGTCTTTTATAATAAGGAATACGGCGGCAGCTTTTGCAGATGCAAGTAAAAAGGTTATTATCATAGATGCCGACTTGCGCAAGCGTTCCAGCTCAAAATTCTTTAACCTCAAACATAAAACGGTAGGGCTAACTAATTATCTTGCAGATAGAGATTTAGATATAGACAGAATTATTTATAAAGATGCTATACCGGGTGTAGATTTTGTGCCGGCAGGGCATATACCGCCTAACCCTATAGAACTTTTATCCAGAAGCCGTTTTGAAGAATTAACAGAAGCCTTGCGTAGCAGATACGATTATATACTCATGGATGGTACCCCGATAACTATGGTTGCCGATTCTTTTGTAGTCGGGAGAGTTGCAGACATGAACCTGTTTGTGCTAAGAACAGATGCTTCTGACCGCAGGCAAATTTCTATGTTAGAAGATTTGAGTAAAGATGGTAGGTTAAAGAATGTATATGTGGTACTCAACGGAACAGACTTAGACAAGATGAATAGTTTGCGTTACGGCTATGGTTACGGTTACGGTTATGGTTATGGTTATGGTTATGGTTATGGAGAAGAAGCTGAGCCACAAAACTAATAAGTAGAATATATTAGACTCTTATACATGAAAATTGCAGTAGATTTCGATGGCACAATAGTGGAACATAAGTATCCATCAATAGGCAAAGAAAAACCTTTTGCAGTAGAAACGCTAAAGCAACTTGTTTGCGATGGACACATACTCATTCTGTGGACGGTTCGTTCCGGTGCGCTATTGGAAGAGGCGGTTAAGTGGTGCGAGAGCCGCGGTATCCGTTTGTATGCAGTTAATAGCAACCACCCGAGAGATTATATGTTTTCTTCTACCAAAGACGATTCGCCAAAGGTTGATGCAGATATTTTTATAGATGATGCTAACCTTGGCGGCTTGCCGGATTGGGGAGAAATTTACGAAATGATAAATGGCAAGGTGCAAGCAAGGGCAAAGCGAAAAAGAAAACGTTTATTTAAGATATTCAGATAAATAGCGTATATAAATGTGAAGCCTATTTTTAGTGTTCCTAATGATTTAAGAAGGTTGTAGAACAGAAAGAAACAGTATATATATATTCAAGCTTTTTTACATTTTCTTTAGGCAAGTATCATCTCAGGATTTTTTTGCAATGACAATTTTAAACAATGAGAGTAGTAGATTTAAAAGAATTACGTCAGATACAGTTGGAAATTTTAGATGATATCCATAGGTTTTGCGTGTCTGAATCCATTAAATACTCCTTATGTTTTGGAACATTGCTCGGGGCTATTCGGCATAAAGGATATATTCCTTGGGATGATGATGCCGATATTGTTATTGATTATTTTGATATTCCTCGTTTTATTGAAGCCTGTCAAAAAGATTTATCCGATGAATTTGTTTTAGAAGGATATGAAATAAATAAAAAGGCTAATGTTTTAGTGCCGACATTAAAGATGAGATATAAAAATTCTTATTTAAAAGAAGAAAATTGGTTTTGGCTACCTAATAGATGCGGTACCGGATCTGGTTTTTTTGTCGATATATGCGCATTTATGGGTGTGCCAGAAGATAAGAAAGAGCATAAGAAATTATTAAGAAAAGGGAAAGCTGCGGTTGTTCCTTATTGTTTTTTAGATGCTTTATTAAGAATTCATCCTTATCATCTGAAGAAAAAATTAAAAGATTATGAAAGACAAATCGCGGAAAAATATAAAGACTCACCTTATGTTTCACAAAGCGTCATTATTCCATGGCAGGAATTAGATGATGTCCATGCGAATAGTTTTAAAAGAGAAGTAATTTATCCTTTTAAAGAATTTGATTTTGCGGGGCACAAATTATTTTCTTTTAATCAGCCTGATGTCTTTGCTAGTTTAAGATATGGGGAAAAATCATTAAGAATTAAAAAAGATGGTCAATGGGTTGACCCTTATCCCAAAGAAAAAAGATTTAGTAAACATCTAGGGGCATATAGCTTAAATAGAAGTATAAAATAAGCCGCTTCTGCGGTTTTTTATATAAAAAAATCTCTAACCTTTAGTTAAGGAAGAGATTAATTATTAATAAATTTAATTGGTGGTTATTTTTTTCTGCTATCAAAAACAACTTGACGGCCTTCTTCTAAAACGCGGCTGACAATATAATATGGTTTTTGGGCTTTTTTAAAGCCATCTTCATCGATATTTTGTTTGTGATATTCTTCAGTATAAGAAATTTGATTGAGCATGCTATTACCAAAAGAAACAGCCTCTTCTAATGTATGATATTCTTCTTCCATTTCTTCAACATGTCCATCAGGGAAAAAGACTTCTAATTTGTAATAAATTTCCATTTTATAATTTCTCCTACAAAAGTATTTTAAGTAAAAATAGGTTTATCCCGCAACCAAATAATATATATATTAATTCTTCTTAATTAGATTTTTTCAAAATGATAATCGATTGAAAGGCTATAAATAGTAATAACGGATTTATAATCGGTGCTACCTGTATATTTATTTTGGAAGGTTATTGTTTTACTATTCGTTAGGAAAGATAATCCACCTTCGTTATATTCATCATATTGATTATATGGCCCAACAAATGATTCACCGGTAATTACATTTCCATCCACAAAAGCGGTAACAGGTGCGTTAGTTAATAAGCTATATGTGATAGAAATAGAATTAATTTTTGTAATATAACCATCTTTATTTTTAATCGATATAACTAATGAACCACCATTGCCATCTGTGGAAGCAAATAAACACACACCTTTATAAGAAATAGGCTTTCCTTGTACATAATAGCCGGGTGCAGTAGCGTTATTGAAGTTATAGATTAATGAGAATAATTCATCATCTCCTAATAATTCTTTAGCAAAATCTTTGCCATCGATTGTTGGTTGTTCACTGATATCTTTATCTATACGAGCATTGAATTCAAAATCTGTGCGGGTATTATCCACTCTTGTTAATGTGATAACCGCGCCAAAACTATCATCGATAGTTTGATCAACGCTATCAACATCAAATTCCCG
>DFIA01000005.1 GCA_002372015.1 Bacteroidales bacterium UBA3709
GATCAGAGGATATATCGCGGAGTATTGAAAGATTTGTCTAAAATAGTGAAGGATAATAACCTTACCTTGACTACACTGCTGGTAGTTGGGGATGCTATTGATAATCGCGAGGGGCTTTCGGAACTTTATTCTAAACATTTTACTCACCTTTTCCGCAAGGCTGAAAAAGATGAGGACAGCGAGTAATAATAGGTTACGAAGTGCTTGTTTTTGAGAGTAATAGAATTTTATGGTTTGAAATTCTCTGGTTTATAGTTAGAAGGTTGTAACTTAGAGTTTAGATATAAAACTTAAAGATTAGAGTTAGATATTAAAGTTGAAAAGTTAGCCGTGAGTTAAAACTATCAGCACGGAAGTAGAGAGTAAGACTGAGTAATAGAACAACAGATGATTTTGGTTTTTGGAGGAACGACAGAAGGCCGTATGGCCGCAAAGGAGCTTGAGGAGGCAGGTTCTGTGTTCTACTATTCTACTAAGGGAGGGGAGCAGCAGTTGACGCTCCTGCATGGGCAGTTGATTAGTGGGGCAATGGATAGGGAAGAAATAACCGAATTTTGTAACAGCAATAATATCAGGCTTATAATTGATGCGGCACATCCATTTGCAAGTGAGCTTCACTGCAATATCGCTGAGGCTTCAAAGATTTTGAATATTCCTGTTATAAGATTTGAAAGGATTTATCCGCCACGTGATAGCCGAATAGTATGGTGTAAAGATTTCTCCGATGCTGTTAGTATAATAAGCAACGAGTTTAAGCGGCACTCTGTAGAGCCTAAACGGCATCTGGAAAAGTGTGGGCATGTTGTAAGTGAATGTCGAGATTCTGCAAAAAAATCTTGGCGTCTGCTTTCAACCGCCGGTGTTCAGTCTATTCCTAAACTCAAACCATTGGAAGATGCCGGTATAGAAGTTTTTCATCGTATTCTCGACAGGGCTTCGTCCAGAGAACTTGCCTACAGCTATGGTGTAGCTCCTGAGCATCTTTGCTTCTATCGTCGTGACGAAGATGAAAGTACTGAAATAGATAGAGTTAATCCCGATGCCATTCTGTTGAAAGAGAGTGGATTAACAGGGGGCTATATTCAGAAGACAGAAGCTGCGTTAAATAAAGGTATTATGGTTTTTGCCATAGAGCGTCCGCTTATGCCGGAGAGTTTTGTTACGGTGAATGGCCCGTATGGTATGCGGCGCATGGTGGAAAAGTTGCTGCCTGAGTTCTTTCCGTTGCATAGCGGCCTTACAACCGGTAGCTGTGCCACGGCTGCTGCAGTAGCTGCCGCAAAGTGCCTGATGGAAGGCATCTGCCCTGAAAGTGTGGACATCCTCCTTCCAGACGGAGAAACCATAAGTGTTGATACTTGTTGTGCAGTATCCTTAGAGACGGAACGCTGTAATACAGTTTCTTCACAGACTGAGTCTGAAACTCAAAATGCATTACCTACGGAGCCTGAAACTAATAGCTCTGTATCCCCAGAGGCAGAACGCTGTAGTACACTTTTCTCTGTATCTGAACTTCATGATACAATATCCTCAGAACCTGAGAGCCAATTAGATATACTGAAAGGCATTAAGGCAGAAGCATTTGTTATCAAAGACAGTGGAGATGACCCTGATGTAACCGACAAGATGGAGATTCATGCAAAGGTTTGTCTGTTGGAATATCCTGATATTCTGATAGAAGGAGGCGCAGGTGTCGGGCGTATCACCCTGCAGGGCTTTGACTATCCTCCCGGTGAAGCGGCTATAAACAAAGGGCCGAGAAAGATGATAGCCGACAACCTTAAACGTTTATATCCGAATAATGGCTTTAGGGTAATTATCTCTGTACCAGGTGGAAAAGAAGTTGCTCGCCGAACATTTAATCCAAGGCTGGGTATTGAAGGTGGCATTAGTATAATAGGAGTGAGCGGTATAATCAAGCCATTCTCGGAAGAAGGATTTATAAATTCCATCCGCAAGTGTATGGATGTGGCCAAGGCGAGCGGCTGCTCTCGTGTTGTTATAAACTCAGGAGCCAAGAGTGAAAATTTCCTCAAGGATTATTACAAAGAACTTCCACCGCAGTGCTTTGTGCAATATGGTAATAAGATAGGCGATACTATCAGCATAGCATACGAATTGGGATTCAGGCAAATAACCCTTGGTGTAATGCTTGGTAAAGCTGTAAAGTTAGCAGCCGGAAATCTGGATACTCATTCCAGTGCTGTTACTATGGATAGAGATTTTATAGCCGCTATCCTTACCGGCATCGGCTGTTCGGAGGAAATTAAGGAAAAAGCCTATTCAATAACACTTGCCAGAGAATTATGGGAGATAGTGCCGGTAGAAAAGCTGCAATTGTTTGTAAATGAGTTAATATCGCGATGCAAAAGAATATGCTCCCCGCTTTGTCCTGATGCCTGCCTTACCGTTCTGCTTATTGATGACAGCGGTAAGATCTGGGTATGAAAATACTTTTCTCTTCTCTTTACAATAAGCTTTGTCAAGCATCTTCTAATATCTTAACAAGCTTCTGACCAAGTTCAATATAGTCTAAACTATTATCGGTTGATTTTAACCCGGAGTTGGTCTGAGTCAAAAGTGATGCCTTTTCTCTCAATGAAGGCTGAGAGGGCTCCACTTTTAGCAACTTCCTCCGGTGTGCCTATTGTGAGCTTAGCAGTACTGTTTTCATTTTGTATAGGACTGTCATCTGAGTTTTGGCTTTGGCTGAGATTGTTGCTGCTGTCATCTGAGTTGTGGCTTTGGCTGAAATAGTTGCTGCCGTCATCTAAGTTGTGGCTTTGGCTGTGCCAGGTGCTGCGGTTTCTGTCTTGAACCTTCTGCATCAACCATATTCGGTCTGCTATCTGGAGCGCGAGTTCCAGGTCGTGAGTTGAGAGAAAAATAGTTTTGCCTTTATCTCTGCAAAGTCTTTGAAGAAGCTGCATTGTCTCAATCTTTGAGGGGAAGTCCAGAAAGGCGGTAGGCTCATCTAAGCAGATAATGGGGGTTTGTTGTGCTATTGCCTTGGCAATCATCACCTTCTGCCTCTCGCCATCGCTGAGATTCTGTATCATCCTGTCTTTCAGGTTTTCAATTCCTATCAACGATATGGCTTCTTCTACAATCTTTTTGTCTTTCTTTTCCAGCTTGCCCCAGAATCCGGTATAAGGGCTTCTTCCAAGAGAGACAAGCTCTTCTACACTCATATTCTGGATTTGTGGGCGGTGGGTGAGTACCACACCAATCTTCTTAGATAACTCTTTGTCTTGATACTCTGACAGTTCACGACCTTCTATGAGTATTTTTCCGCCGAGTTTTTGCTGGAATGCGCAAATAGTTCGCATAAGGGTAGATTTGCCTATGCCGTTAGGCCCGATCAGGCAGGTCAGTTCTCCTGCATAGAGGTTGGCACTGATGCCTCTGGCAACTTCTTTTTTGCCCTTCTTCCCGAAATATCCAATGGAAAGATTTTCGAGTCTAATAGTCTGATTATTCTCTGACATCGTCTTTCCTCCTTTTGAATATCACAGATGCAATAACAGGGGCTCCAATCAGGGCTGTAACTGAATTTACAGGAAGCGCTCCCTCAAAGCCGGGCATTCTTGCCACAAGACTGCAAAGCAGTGCCAGAGCAGCTCCTGTCAGGATGGTTCCGGGTACAAGTATGCGGTGATCTGAGGTCTTGAAAATTGCCCTGCAAAGATGCGGCACAGCCAGTCCTATGAACATTATTGGGCCGCAATAGGCTGTTACAATGGCAACCAGAACGCTTGAGTTAAGTATTACAAGTGTTCTCGCTCTTGAAACATTAAGACCAAGATTACGGGCATAATCATCGCCGAGCAGCATAAGATTCAAAGTTTTTACCAGCAGGAAACTCAGTGGCAGAAGTACCAGCATCATACCTGTAAAGAGCAACATCTGATCTCCGGAAACCCTTGCAAATGAGCCTAATCCCCAAACCACATAAGCCTTTATGTCTTCTTCTGCACTAAAGAATTTGAGCACTCCCACAATGGCGGTTACAAGGTATCCAATCATTACTCCGATTATCAGCAGCGTAACATTGCCCTTCACCTTTCTGGCCACCCACACAATCAGCGCCATTACCGCAAGAGAACCTATGATTGCAGCAACAGATATTGCAGCATCCCCTACATATCCCATTCGACTAAGCGAAATACCAGCTAAAGAGCCGGACATAAGCACAATAATTGCCACTCCCAAACTCGCTCCATTTGAGATACCAAGCACCGATGGACCGGCAAGTGGATTACGGAAGACCGTTTGCATTTGCAAGCCGGAAACCGCCAATCCGGCTCCTGCTACAATGGCAACCAAAGCCTGTGGAAGTCTTGATTTGAGTATTATATTGGAGAAAATCTCGTTAGAACGCTCTCCAAATAAGATACTTAGCACATCTGCTACAGGAATCTTTACGCTCCCCAGCAGAAGATTCACAACCAATAGTACAACTATCAGAATTGCTAAAAATATGAGTTTCCCGCCCTTTTTGAACATACTTCAAAGATACTGCTTTTTAACCGATAATAGATATGGTCCTAATCCGAACGGTTTCCTAAATTATGGTTACTCTATCCTGCGT
Source organism: Bacteroidales bacterium UBA3709 (assembly GCA_002372015.1). Taxonomy (GTDB): domain Bacteria; phylum Bacteroidota; class Bacteroidia; order Bacteroidales; family UBA932; genus Egerieousia. The sequence continues at coordinate 4,592 of DFIA01000005.1, forward strand.
GCTTATATGGCAAGAGCTATAATGGGTGCAGGCTTGCTTCCCTCAATAGGAATCTTCCACCGCAATTATTATAATTCATTTACCCTTGCAGATGACTTGATGGAGCCTTACCGCCCCTTTATAGATGAAACGGCATATCATTTATATGAAAAGTACTCGGCAATAACGGACGCTGTAAAGTCTGCATTTGCAGGCCTGTTCTATTCCTCCATTTCTTTTGACGCACTTAGCTCCTCAGCTCATTCAGTGGCTATAGCTTTACTCAAAGAAGGTAATTCTCTCTTTTATCCGGATCTTGCCTAAACGACCAGCAACTAAACTATATGTACATATACGCTATACTGAATTTCCCATTGCATACAAAGGTCGGAAGAAATGAGCATAAGCAGTTTTCCCATATTCTTTTGATGGATGGCTTTATGAAACTGCACAAGAATCTATATGCAAGACATTGTATGGTTTAGAGTAATGCCCTGAAGCACAAGAAACGATTACAGCAACAACTTTTTGAAAATAGCAACGTAAGCATTATCTTTACCCTAGACAAACAAAATGAGTACAGTTACCACTATTTTGGAAGAAAGGCACGTTTAAAAAAGCAGCCCAAAGTGCCAAACCCAGCTCCTTTTGTAGAATTTTTTTGAAGGGATAATATACCAAACTGTCTGAATAGAAATAAATTATACCTTATTTAATTTATTTTTAGTAAAAAAATGGTTGATTAAAGTTTGATACTTTTTTACATAATCAAATATAACACTTTTATCTTGCTTTCCTGTTGGGATTGTCATTCTTAATCCTATCGAAGTTTTCAGCAAGATACTTTTTAAACTTTTCTTTTGGACGTTCTATACCGCTTTTATTGTTTTGGTTAAAACGTATCCTGTGTTGTTTTATGTGCTTGCCTCCCTTGTTTTGGTAAGTCTCCTCGATAAACTCATTGGAAGACATTATCCACATCATATCCATTCTTTCTGAATAAAATACGAACCAATAGTTTTTCCTTAGCTCGTGTTCAATAGCTGAGAAAAGAGCCGCATTGCCCTGCTTTACTTGTTTTGACCTTGCTTTTATCTGAACCTCAACATATTTACCATCAGGACGTTTAACGACAACATCAATAGCATCGTCATCTATCATTGGAATAAACAAGTCAAGTCCTTCTTTAAGCATTTTACCTATCAGATAATGCTCAATTCTTTTTCCAAAAGACGCTTTGCTTCTAAATGATTTATCTTCCATAATATTTAGTTTTTCTTTTGAACGGCAATTTATGAATTTATTTTTAGTAAAAAAATGGTTGATTAAAGTCTTTACAGTAAATGATGTATTAGCCCTGTCGCTGCCCCCGAGACTGGAAATTTGTCTTCCCAACACCCCTCCAATGTTGCTGAGTTCTCCTTTACTAAATCTTCTGCTACCTGTTCTGAAGCTCCTAACTTTTTCGTTAGATAATTCCTCACAGCGTTTGTATAAACTTTCAAACTCTGGAAGTCTTCTTGGCTGTCCGATGGTAGTGTCGTGTATTTTCGTTGTGCCATTGTCTTGTTCTTCTTTTAATTTATTTTTAGTAAAAAAAATGGTTGATTAAAGTCTCACATCTCACCGTCTTGTTTCATACGCCAGAGCTGTCCGTTGTGCACATTTTTATAGTGGGCTATCAACTGGACACACTACCCTTCCAAAAAGTTGTACCTGAATATCATCGTATTCTTTGTCATTTTTAATACCCGAAGGCTGCCCATCCATACCCCATTTTCGGTATGCCTCAGCACGTTTTCTGGCCTTTGGAGATTCAGCATAAATAGGGGTGTGCTCAAATCCTATGTAATTATTAAATTTTTGGGCTCGGTACTTTTCAAGCAGATTAAAAATGTCTATCTCAAGAATCTGCCCATCAACTTTAATTTTGGTAAAGTGGTGGGTAGGGTTCTCTTTGTCAATCTTATACCCTGCCACAGTAACAAACCGTGAGCTTTTGGCAATTTCGGTTTTTTGTTTTGCTTTCATAAGTTTATTGAATTTATTGGTTAGTGGCTTATGTTCTGCCTTACTTAAAAAACGCTGCATTCGCTCTTCGTCAAGAATTGCGGGGTTTTCTTTTGAATCAAATATCTTAATAGGAGGCTCACCCTGAGCCACATTATTATCAAATAACACTATCGGAATATTGGGAGTATCGGGGTCTGTCAGTAATCTAATAAATGTACGAGTGGAGCCTTTAAATTTATTTTTAGTAAAAAAATGGTTGATTAAAGTTAAATACCTTCCCCGATTTTTTGTGCGTTACAGCAAACCTCTGGCAATCCCTGTCGCCGTTGCACTCACGGGCAATTTGTCTTCCCAATACTCCTCCAAGGACTTGTCTGCCTCTTTCATCCAACCCTTTGCGACTTGTTCTGAAACCCCTAACTTGTTTATCAGATAAGCCTTTACAGCGTTCTTGTAATCGCCTAAATTCTGGTAGTTTTGTCTCTCTTGTTTTGCCATTATCTTGTTCTTCTTTTTTATTCCCATACTCTTGACCAACCCTATGTAAACGACGATTGGCAGCGTTATCAATATAACGCCCACTCCTGCTCTTAATCAAAAATATCTCCAATAGGCTAATAATACAATTTATTTTTAGTAAAAAAATGGTTGATTAAAGTACTAAAAGAGCGCTTCTGATTTCCATCTTCTTCCTCGTAAAATTTGGGCGTGGTTTCCAATAGCAGTACAGCTCCCATTGGATCATTACCTGATTCAAATATTTGAATCCAAGAGTTACAAAACTGTTCTTTTGTATATTTCAAAAGACCTTGTGCTGGATCGGAAACATACACGCAGTTTTTCTTAATTTTATATACAACCACAAAATGCTTTTGATTCCAATGCACAATGCAAGGCATATTTGCATATTCCAAAAATTGATTCCAACTCAATTTTACTCCGATACAACGAAAGCCCATTGTTTGTGCCGCCTCACTTATTCCAAGTAAAGAGATTCCCTCACGTGTTATGTAGCACCTTTCTCTTAAGTCAGATAGAGAAAAATGTTTACCATAGAAGTCTGCAATAATCTGTAAGCAGGTGGGCCCACAGTCCATAGAGTCTAATTGTTGGTAGTGTGGGAAGCGCATATTAGTTTTTTAGACTTTTATTTCTTTTGAGATAAAATATTAGAATACCACAAAATAGCACGATGGCAGCTACTGCCAATGCTATGTTCCGAAAATTTATTTGTTTATTTTCTATCTCTATAAATTGATCGGATTTTAGGTATTTACCCTCTCTAATAAGCTCTAACGCGTGTTTTAATATCAAATCTTTTTCGGATAAGAAGAACTCGTCGTAAGTGATAGGCACCTCATAGTCGGGCATCAAACCACGATTGGCCGGCGTTCTTTCTGTAATCTGCTCATCAAAAACAGATTTTACCAAAGGGATACGCACAACTATACGAGAATTTGGCAGCATAATGTCCGTAAATTTCAATGCCGTAATAAAATGATAACCACTTGCAGTTTCTCGGCCAACTGTAACAGCTCTATTGTTGCGCACAAGAATAGATGGAAATAGTGTAGCAGCGGAAACAGAAGTTTCATCCGTAAGTATGTATAGTTTACCCGAATAGTTTATGATATTATCAGGCACTATAACACTATTAGTTGATTTATAGTAATATCCCCCTCTTTTTTCAAAACCCTCTAAAAGAGCATCATTTATCAAATCTTTAGTGTAATTGGTAGAGTATTTTAGGGTTGTGCACGTGCTGTCTATTATAACCTTTTCGTACGAATTAAGATTTATTGTTGGTTTTTGAATAAAGAAACTAACGAGCTTATCTACATTTCTGCTCTCTCCACCCGGATTATTCCTAACATCAATAATCATATTTGGGATATTGCTATATTTTCCTATTGAATCTGCAATTAGCTCCATCTCTACATCGTTGATATCAAAAGAAGATATGGCAAAATACAAAGTGCTATCATTCAACGAATTAAGGCGTATTTTATTTTTAGAACTCTCCATAATATTTTTGTACCGAGCTATTTTGGTAGAACGCACTGGTAAAACTTTAGCGGTGACTGCAGAAGTCCACTCATCTATGTACTGAGAGCCATCCGTAAATCTTATCACACTCCTTTTGGGTTTATACACATCATTAAAATACCAATAATTCCAACCTATCAACATATAAGAATCTCTCACGCTGCGATTACTGCCATCATAGCCCACACAAAACTCCTCTCTTACTTTTTCTATAAGTTCGTGTGCCGACACATCATCTACGCGACAGACAATTTTACCGATATAGTCCTCAAAACCTGGTTGAACCTGACATACTTTCAAAGTATCCCTTATAGAGCCAAGTCCAAGGTGTGGGACAAAAAGAGGCTCATTTTTTTGTAGAGGAGTAAGTATATCTATATGGGTATCGTGGTATAATTTTGCACTACAAACAGAGCGTATGATATTATAAAATTGCTCATAACTCAAGCCTTCTCCTATTTGAGTAAATGCCTCTTTCTTAAAGAATTGCACCTGTTCTTCTGTTACAATCTCATTTGCAGACGGAAAACTCTCTCTAAAGGCCGTTAAAAGAATTTCCAAATCTTCTTTAGCTTGCGCAGAAGATAAATATTCTGGTTTAGTTACTTTTTGAGGAGGAATAAAGCTGCTTTTTAACCCAAAAAGAGTCATCGGATCCTGCACCATACCACCTTTCTCATAAACAGAAAGTTTTATGTGGGGTTGAGAGAACTTTTTATATGCGTATGCAACAAATCCTAAAGTATCTCCTCTTTTTATTTTTTGACCGCTTTTATATGCAATATCGCCGCTAAGTCCTTCTATGGAAAGGACTTGTTTTTTTCCAAAATTTATAGAGATTGTTCCGCTATAATACTTTTCAAAAGGATCCTCTTTTTTACTGCTTAAAACCCTCTTTTTTGCAGAATTAAAAGAATCTCCGTTTTTAAAATCATACCAGCTCGTAGTACTTTGCAAATTATGAAAAATAACAACTCCCCAATTTTCTAATATCCCATCTACGGGAGAAATTACAGGTGCTCCTTCTTTAGCTTCTATAAATAGGTCATTAAAATTTAACTCCTTATCTATGTATTGTTGTGGTTTTGAAATGATTCCCTCACCTGTTTTTTGTCCGCATATCGGCCACAGCCAAGGCTCGTTTTGTTGAGCAGAGACAGAGAAGAGTGCGCAAAAGAACACCACAAATAGTAACAAATTTTTACCGGCTTTATTTACATAGCGTCTCATAAATTAATGAATTTTATTTAATTCTTAAGCGGCACTGTACAGAGTTTTGTGTAAATGACAATTTCTGGTTGTTATCATAGTCTGATTCTGTCTTCAAATATAGCAATAAACTGGTTAAGAATCATTCCCCAGTTTCTGATAGGCATAGTCCACTTCTTCTCAATCTCTTGTATTGCAAGAAATACGGACTTTTTCACGGCATCGTCGCTGGGGTAAGAGATTTTCGCTTTTGTATATTTCCGAATCTTTCCGTTGAGGTTCTCTATCAGGTTCGTAGTGTATATTATCTTCCTGATTTCCATAGGAAAACTGAAGAAAGTCGTAAGATCATCCCAGATAGATATCACGCATTTCCTCCTCTATGTCGGAGACGCTTATACCCTTGGCATACAGGGATATGACCAGCTTCTCCAGAGAGAATCCGCGATGTGCGTGGCGGGGAACTGCCAGAGGCTCGAAGGTACCGTTGCGGTCACGCATCATTGACACTGCCCACTCGCACATAGCTTTGGAAAAGTGGTAGCCGTAACTGCTGAGATAGTCGTCCATCCCAGCCGGCCTTGTCTCGTAGGAATCTAATCTATCCCTTGCGGGGTGTGGATTTTAAAATTCTGTTACAAATATACGAATTCAGTCTTTGTCAACTTTCTTAAATGCTTCTTCCGGATTTATGATTGGAATTGGCATATCTTGTAATACCGTATCTTTAAGGCGTATGGCAATCATACCACGCATCGTACTGTATGAAATACTAATCAATATGGGCAAAATATCAACCCTATCTTTTATATCAGTATCAGAGAACAATATGATTTCTGCCTTGTTCTTGATGTTATATATGAAAGCACATTCATAAAAAAAGACATCTTCGCCTTTATAAATATAATGGAAGCGTAGTGATAACTTGATAGAATCGCCTTCCAAGTTATCGGCTTTCCATTCTGTCTTGTAATTGATATTCTCGGTTATGCTTTTTTCTTTCAAGACAGAAGATGTGGTATATTTTACTTCTATGCATTTGGCAATAGAAAGTTCCACTGTTTTTTTGTTTTCTTGCTTGCCCATGATGATTTAGGTTTTACTGATAAACAGAAGCTTACAGAGACTTTTGGGTATAATGTATGCATATTGCCTTCTGTCAAATTCAGCCTATGCATAGCAATCCGGTTCAGGAAGTCTTCACCGATTGTTTCTGAAATTTTGGCGAACGTCCTTGTGGTGAAATTATGTACACCACTAAGCCATTTAGAAACTTCCGATTCTCGTTTGCCGAGGCGATTGGCAAATTCCGCTTGCGTCCAGCCTTTTTCTTTCAAAACATCGTGAAGCACTTTTGCCGTATCAAAAGAGTACCCAACATCATATTTTATAAATGAAGGGACTTTTGACAATGCTTCTGCTACAAAGGGGTCGGTATAAATCTTCTTCATATAATCTATATTGCAAGAATGATATTTGGTATTTCATTTTCAATAACATATCCTTCACGTTCCAGCGAAATAAGTTTTTTATCTATTTTCTGAAGCGTCTCTACGCATTGTTTAAGATACTTGTCTTTTTGATAAACGTCAACACTCTTCACTCCTCCATTGCCAATAATTAGCAGTTTATCAAACAGATGAAGGCAATATAAGCGTAACTCAGAGCGGATTTTAGTGCCTGGTTTCTTCTTGACCGCAGTAGGAATAGCATAAACCCTATCTTTCATTTTCCCCTCATTTCTGAAAAACCGTTCCAAAATCCCATTTTCACCCATCTTCTCAACAGCGGTAATAATGCGGTTGAAATCGTCCAATAAATATGGGTCAGACCTTTTCATTCCAGCTTATTTTGGTTACAAGATTACAAAACAAATTCTGAAAAAACAAACTTTCTTCACTTAAAAGTGAATTTAAGTAATTTATTTTTAGTCACTAGTGTCCACTAAAAATTAATATTCGTTCTTTGAAATTATTGAATATTAGGTAAATGTAGAGATTTTAAGACCGCAACGATTTGAATTTATCTTTGCCAGACTAACCTCGAATGGCAATGAATAAAGGAAAATTCGTGTTCTCGCAGCTTTTATCCTTCCTTGATCCATACGTATTCCTCAGAATAGCAAAGAAATACGATGGCGATAAATATGTCAAACACTTTGCCTGCTGGAATCAGCTTGCTGTTCTTATGTTCGGCCAACTGTCTAACTGAGAGAGTCTTAGGGATATGGTGTTTGCAACTCAAGCCCATTGAACAAAGGCATATCACCTTGGGTTTGGCAAAGCTGCAACCAAGAGTAACCTCTCAAAAGCCTGTGGAAGTCTTGATTTGAGTATTATATTGGAGAATATCTCGTTAGACCTATTGCCGAAGAGGATGCTGAAAGTGTCTGCAACAGAAATCTTGATGCTATATTCACGCAAACATTCCCAAGTATATTGGTAAAGCGGTTTTTATTAAAAATAGACTATTTTTGTGTTACGGTATATATATAGTCAAATTGAATTTTTACTATGAAAAAAATAAGGAACTAAAGATTTTTTTTCAGCAATACGCATAATCCTTCCCAACCCTCCATATTTGCAAAGCCTAACGATAGTTATTGGTTACAAAAAGTAGAGAATCTATTTCAATAATTTGTAGAAAGTTCCTTCATAGCTCTCTTCTACAAGCTCAGGATGGAATATGGCTATGAAGTCTTTTAAAAGCAAATCCGGATGAACCGGCGCAAGCTCGTAGTAGGGTGTTTGTTTCATGTTGCAATAAATTACTTTCTTTTTTTTAAAGGCTTCAAAGAGAGAATTTCTTGGTTCTGATTTTTTGAGAGCATCGTAGGAAAAATCTCCGGAGAAGCTATTCAGTATCCTCCAATAGTCGGCTTTGGCGCAGGTTGCATAAATCTTTTCAAACTCTATATTCACACCTCCTGTATTTTCGTCTTTGATAAGGTATTCTGCTCCGGCATCTCTGAATATCTGCGCCAGATGGTTTTTGCCGCCAACAGCATACCAATTGCCCGAATGCATTTCTCCGCTAAAAACTGTAGGGCGGTTTTGAGTGTTTTCGGCAAGCGTTTTCATATTCAGATAGTTCTTCTCTATTTTGGCAAATGTTTCGTTTGCAATCTTTTCTTTTCCTATAAACATTCCAATGAACTTAATCCATTCAGCTTGCCCAAGTGGTACAAGTTCTTTATAGCCAAGATGTGGTACAAGAGTAATACCGGTTTCTTTTATGGCATCGTAGCCGCCTCGTTTAAAGGGAGATATAAATATGATTTCTGGATTTGCTGCCATAATCAGTTCTTGGTCAAACGCGCCCTCATGCCCGATTTTTAGCAGAGTGCCGTCTTTTACCCTTGCGAGTATTTCTTTGTTGAATAGGTTCTTTGTGCTTGTGATGGCAGATAGGGAGCTTATGGCATCAAGTGCCGTAAAATTAGATAGTTGTAGTAGGGTCATTGCAATTGTCTTCTGCACAGGAACTTTAACTACCGTATATCCTGCAGGAATGAGAGTGGAAAAAATAGAAGAATCTAATCCCTTTGGTATTAGAGCAAACTGGTAGCCTACAGGCATTCTGTCGCCATCTTCGGCTTGAGGGTCTTGTATGTTTACAAGCCGTATTCCATCTTTAAGATATTCTACAGTAAATCCTTTTGCGTATGTGGGAAAAATTATTGCAGCTGAATCTGTAATTGCGGCAATGTCTGCTGCCGTTTCTGCTGATATTTTTGGGGTTGTGTTGCAGGCAGAGAGCGTT
>DFIA01000074.1 GCA_002372015.1 Bacteroidales bacterium UBA3709
CGCAAATTATGCGACGTTTTTAGTCGGTAATCGTCGGAAACCTTCTTCTGAAGATTAAAAAAAGACCTGCCCATGCGGACAGGTCCCTTTATTTAATCTGTAAGAGTCAATTATTCTTCGACAGCAACCTGCGCGGCGGCTAACGAATGCTGATTATCAGTACATTACAAAAATAGGATGGAAGACGCTGGTTTTAAGTACCAGATTTGAATTTTAGAAATTATTTACACCAAAAACACGTTTTTCCAAGAGAAACAAAAACACAAGTGATTTATTATCAAATACTTGCTATTAGGGTATAAAAAAAGGCTCGGTAGTAACATAACACTCCGAGCCTTTTTTGCATATCGTTGAGTAATTTCTACTTATAGCTCTTGATAGCTGCCTGCGCGGCGGCAAGACGGGCTATAGGAACACGGAATGGTGAACATGATACATAGTTCATTCCCATCTGATGGAAGAGTTCTACCGAAGCAGGGTCTCCACCATGCTCACCGCACACACCGCATTTGAGGTTAGGATTAGTTGTACGGCCCTTCTGCACACCCATTTCAACAAGTTTTCCTACTGAGTAAGGATCTATGCTCTGGAATGGATCGGAAGCTATAATTTTCTTGTTTATATAATCTTGCATAAAACTACCCACATCATCTCTTGAGAAGCCAAATGTCATTTGGGTAAGGTCGTTGGTTCCGAATGAGAAGAACTGTGCTGTTCTGGCCATACGATCTGCCATTATTGCTGCACGAGGAATCTCTATCATTGTACCAAATGAATATTTGATTTCTATTCCGGTTTGCTGGAATACTTCCTGATAAGCTGCCTCACATATAGATTTTTGATCGTTAAGTTCTTTATATGAGATAGTAACAGGTATCATTATTTCTGGCTGTGGACGAAGTCCTTCTTTAATGAGCTGTGCAGTAGCCGTAAAGATTGCTCTGAACTGCATCTCAGAAATTTCTGGATAAGAAATACCTAAACGCACACCACGGTGTCCCATCATTGGGTTTACCTCATGAAGGGCTTCGCCTCTCTTTGCTACATCCTCCGGGGTTATATTGAGTGCACTGGCCAACTCTTGACGCTTCTCCGCACTCTGAGGAACAAATTCATGCAAAGGTGGATCTAATAAGCGGAATGTAACAGGTTTACCATCCATAACCTTCATAGTTGCCTTTACAGAGGCTATTACGTATGGCTCGAGTTCGTCTAATGCAAGCTTTCTTTCAGCTGTTGTGTTAGACAGAATCATCTTCCTCAGCTTAGATAGCGGCTCCTCAGAATTCTTTCCATAGAACATATGCTCAATACGGAACAAGCCTATGCCTTCGGCACCAAAATTAAGAGCCATCTTAGCATCGTCAGGATTATCGGCATTCGTTCTTACTCCAAGCACTCTGTATTTATCTACTATCTTCATGTAATCTACAAAGCTCTTGTTTTCAGAAGCGTTTACCGTAGGAACGGCAGCATCGTACACAAGACCACGGCTTCCGTTTAGAGAGAATACATCGCCTTCTTTATATGCTTTGTCGCCAATTGTCATGGTTTTTGTAAGCATGTTAATATGAACTGCATCGCAGCCAACTATACAGCACTTACCCCAACCTCTTGCTACCAAAGCAGCATGAGAAGTCATACCGCCCCTTGCTGTTAGCAGACCGTCTGCAGCCCTCATTCCCTCAACATCTTCCGGATTGGTTTCTTCTCTAACAAGAATCACCTTTTCATTTCTCTGAGCAGCCTCCACGGCAGCCTCCGGGGTAAATACTATCTTACCTACAGAGCCGCCAGGACCTGCAGGAAGTCCCTGAGCTACAGGAGTAAACCTTTTTTCCGCAGCTGTATCTAATACCGGGTGCAGAATCTCATCTAACTGCTTAGGAGCAACCCTCATCACAGCTGTCTTCTCATCTATAAGACCTTCTGAGAGCATATCCATAGCCATATTAAGAGCAGCTAAACCGGTTCTCTTACCTACACGACACTGGAGCATCCAAAGCTTCCCGTCTTGAATGGTAAACTCCAAATCTTGCATATCGCGAAAATGCTTCTCCAGATTCTGTTGAATTGTATTAAGCTGTCCGTAAACATCTGGCATAGCCTTTTCAAGAGAAAGCAGATGCTGGTTATGTTCGTTCTTTGTAGCATCGTTAAGAGGGTTTGGTGTACGAATACCGGCAACCACATCTTCTCCCTGAGCGTTAATCAGCCACTCGCCATAGAATTTGTTTTCTCCGGTTGCAGGGTTTCTGGAGAATGCAACACCTGTTGCTGAATTTTCTCCCATATTCCCAAACACCATAGACTGAACAGAAACAGCTGTGCCCCAAGTATCTGGAATACCCTCAATTTTTCTGTATGCCACGGCTCTCTTACCGTTCCAAGATTTGAATACTGCAGCTATTCCACCCCACAACTGCTCAAGAGCATTATCTGGGAATGGTTTGCCGAGCTCCTGCTTTACTCTCACTTTAAAGTCTTCGCAAAGAGTCTTGAGGTCTTCTTCTGTAAGATCTGTATCCAAGGCATAACCCTTTTCTTTCTTTACCTTTGCAAGCATACGGTCGAGCTGCTGACGGATTCCGTTTCCATCTTCAGGCTCAATGCCTTCTGCCTTTTCCATAACAACGTCAGAATACATCATTATCAGACGCCTGTATGCATCATACACAAAACGAGGATTCTTTGTTGCCGCAATCAAACCGGGAATAGTTTCGGAGCAAAGGCCAATATTGAGAACGGTCTCCATCATACCAGGCATTGAACTTCTGGCACCGCTACGGCAAGATACCAACAGAGGATTTGAAGGATCGCCAAACTTGCGGCCCATTATCTGCTCTGTAGCCTTTATTGCAGCATCTACCTCTGCTTTAAGACCTTCAGGAAATTTACAACCAAGATTGTAATACTCGTTACAAGTGTCTGTGGTGATAGTAAAACCAGCTGGAACAGGAATACCCAATTTGCACATTTCTGCAAGATTGGCACCCTTTCCACCAAGAAGGTTGCGCATAGAGCCGTCACCATCGGCATTCACACCGCCAAAGCGGTAAACTCTTTTAACTTCTGACATTTTATATGGTTTTATAATAAATTATAAGCGAAGGCAACATCTGCCATAATACAGATGTTCGCAAAAATAAGCAAAAAAATCCTATTTTTCTTAGATTATTATGCCTAATAAACCAGATTACACCATGGTGGCATTATCGGCTGGTTAGCCTATCCAAGAATTCTCTGAAGTTAGCACTTTTAAACAAGCCTTTCATATAAGCTATGGCAAGCCCATAGTTAGTTACAGGAACTCCGATTTGCGCCATAGATTTTACCCTGCTATGTATCTGACGGTAAGTAGCCATGCACCCTCCGCACTGAATGGCTAAAGAATAAGGCTTTCCACCCTTAAGCGTAGGAATATCATCTACACCAGAAACAAATTCAAAGTCTAAGTGTTTGCCTGTATGTTGCTGCAACAGAAAAGGAAGTTTTACCCTACCTATATCATCGCAAGAGGCATGATGCGTACAAGATTCCAGAATAAGTACAAGATCTCCATCTTTTAAAGAATCTATGGCCGAAACAGAATCGAGAAAAAACTTGAATGGTCCTTTTTTACGAGCCATCAGCATACTGAAACTACCTATAGGAATATTTGCTGGTACAGCTGCCGCCACCTCTGCAAATACCTGACTGTCTGTAATAACCAAATCAAATCTTTGCTGCTTAACGGTTTCTGTTGCAGGGTGAGCATTGGTATCTAAAGACTCCCTACAAATCGTTTCAAATTCATTCTTGCCGCTCTGCGCCTTCTCGCCAAAGTCTGCCGCAAAAACACTGCCAAGTTCCGATGGTTGCACAACTGTTATTATAGCCTTATTATCCAGCAAACTACGAATTGTATTTACCTGCGGCAAAATAAGGCGGCCGGCTGGAGCTCCCTTGTCTATAGGGCATACCAAAAGTACCCTACTCCCCTCACCTGCAAGATGTAAGGGTACTACCCCATCTCCTTGGCCTTCTAACTTATGTGCAGAAGTAGCATCTTCTTCAGCGATAATGTGTGCAATAGCTTCAAAAAGTGTTTTAAGATAAGCATTAGTAACATCATCACTGTTTTTGCAAGAGAACTGTATAATGGGGCAGCTGAACTCATTTGCAAGTTCTTCTCTTACGGTATCTTGTAGAGGCTCTATATCTTCCTGATTATGAACAATAATAAACGGCACTGCATTTGATTTCAGCCAAACGGCCATTTCTCGTTCATACTCTAAAAAAGAATTTCCAGTAAATAGCAAAAGGGCCAAATCTGCAAGAAGAGCCTCTGTCCGGCTCCGCTCGGAACGTAACGCCCCTACACTTCCACTATCATCTATACCGGCGGTATCTATTATATTACACGGCCCCACACCGGGTACTTCCATTCTCTTACGAACAGGGTCTGTGGTTGTACCTTTTACAGAAGAAACAATTGAAACCTGCTGACCGGTAAGAAGATTTACCAAAGAACTCTTGCCTGCATTCCTACGGCCTAAAACAACTATATTTCTTACTTCCGACATAATATGCAAAATTCCAAAAACAACAATTTTTACAAATGTAACTTAATTTATTTACGTTTTGGCTATTGCTTGCCCACACACCTATATAACTTGCAGAATACAAACTTAACTTAATACCCAATAGATATGAATAATTACAAAGAAAGCGGGCAAAGAAAGGCAAAAAACATTATTGCACAAGTCAAGACCTTTGTCAAAGAAAACAAGAAGCAGCTTATATGGCTACTGATAGTAATAGTTTTAGCATGGTTTGTCATAGAACTTGCTTCTAACTGGGCTGACTTTGTCAAAGGCTTTAATGAGGGAATGAATGGGCATAATTGATGGTACTAAAAATGGTGCTAAAAATTTTACAAAATAGTGCAACAAATGGCATAAAAGTAGGGAAACCCGCCAGCCGAAAACCCGTCAGCCGAAAACCCACCAGCCGAAAACCCTAAAAGCGGCAAAACAACAGAAAAGCCCCCAGAGTCTATTTTCTCTGAGGGCTTGTGTAGTCCCACCGGGAATCGAACCCAGATTTGAAGTTTAGGAAACTTCCGTT
>DFIA01000047.1 GCA_002372015.1 Bacteroidales bacterium UBA3709
AACATAACACATCACATAAATTTGAGAGTGCTTTTGTTGGAGTAAAGATTCCTAAGAGTAATTCTATTATGCTGAAGGGGCTTAATGGAAGCCGCTTGGGAGTGTGGATTGCACATGGAGAAGGCAGGTTTACCTTCCCTCACAACAACTTAGATAAAGATATGCAGGTAGCGTTGCAATATACCTATGATTCATATCCGGCAAACCCCAACGGTTCGCCAAATGGCATTGCAGGTGTGTGCTCCAAAGATGGAAGACATTTAGCAATGATGCCTCATCCCGAAAGGTGTCTTAGACCTTGGAACTGGGCATATTACCCTACAAACCGCAAAGATAAGGATCAAGTAACGCCTTGGGTGGCAATGTTTATTGCAGCAAAGGAGTGGTGCCAGCAACATAAGGCAATTACCCCTCGTAAAAAGCATACTACAAAAAAAAGTTGTAGCGAAAACGAACAAAATTAAAGCATACAGCAATGAGAGAGAAGAAGACGGACAGGAGAAGAAGTTCCTCCACCAGAAGCTCAAAATCCAGAAAAATGGGTGGTTTAGAAGAAGTTATCAAGATTAAAACCAAACTGCCAAAAATTTTTGTACTTGACACAAATGTAATTCTGCACGATTGGAGATCTATATTCAAGTTCCAAGAAAACGACCTTGTTATTCCATTAGCCGTAATTGAGGAACTCGACAAGTTCAAGAAAGGCGATGGCACCATAAATTATAACGCAAGAGAGTTTGTTAGAAAGGCAGACGAAATTTCGGAACAAAGGCTATACGATCCTCAAAAAGGCTTTTCATTAGGTCCTGGCATGGGTACCATAAAAGTATCGCTGAATCGCCCCTTCCCAGAAGACCTGAGAGATTGCTTTACCAACGATGTGCCAGACCACAGAATTCTTGCTACAGCTATATGGTATAAGAATCAGCATCCCGACAGAACTGTATGCCTTGTAACAAAGGATGTAAATCTTAGGCTAAAAGCCAAGGCACTCGGAATGTTTACCCAAGACTATCTGAACGATCATATTAAGGAAGATAAATTTGTGCAAGATTACGATCGTATAATACAGCTGGCAAATGTTCCGTTGGATGCCATCAATCGCTTGATAGATGGTGAAGCTGTTGATTACAAAAAGTGTAGAATAAGTTCCAGACCAGCCTTTAACCAGCTTTACAGAATACATACAACACATGTTGGCATAGATACCAGCGAGGGAGAAGATGAATTACTTTCAATGAACGGAGAAGACCGTGAGCCTATTCGCGATAATATTATATTAGCCCGCTTTGACCCATATTCCGGAAAAATTGTACGGGTGCTGCCTTCTACACAATACGGCATATCGCCAAGAAATGAGGAACAGGTATTTGCCATGGATGCCGTTACGAATAAAAATGTTGAATTAGTGTCTCTCACAGGCACAGCCGGCACCGGAAAAACCCTGATAGCCGTAGCAGGAGCCTTAGCTCAGGCAGACGACTATGAACAGATTTTAGTGGCAAGGCCTGTAATTACCCTGCAAAACGAAGAATTAGGTTTTCTGCCTGGCAGCGTAGAAGATAAGCTCGCTCCCTTTATGCTGCCACTACACGACAATATTGCAGTAATAAAGAAGAATTTCGGCATTTCCTCCAAAGAGAATATCAAGATAGAAGAAATGCTAAGAACCAAGAAGTTAGAAATAGCCCCACTCGCATACATCAGAGGCCGAAGCCTTCAGAAAACATATTTCATCATTGATGAGGCACAAAACCTTACACCACATGAAGTAAAAACCATTATTACCCGTGCTGGAGAAGGTACAAAGATTGTATTTACCGGCGATGTTCAGCAGATAGACCAGCCATATTTGGATAAATACTCTAATGGGCTAACACACATCAGCGACAAACTTTACGGCGAAAAACTCTTTGAGCATGTCAACCTGATAATGGGAGAAAGAAGCCGTTTGAGCGAATTAGCCGGCAAGAAATTGTAACAATAACAACCTATAACAACCTATGGCGGAATCTCACAACATTCAAGAAGGAAAGTTGGTTCTACTGTGGAAGGCTGTATGGAACACATGCAAAAAATTTCCGATAGAAGCCTTGCTGGCACTCACTTTTCTATTCTTTAGCATTTTAGATGTAGAGAACAAAGGTTATTTGGATGCTTTTTTTAATATACATCTACTGCCATACTATTTTCCTACAATAATTCTATGCTTCTGCCTGCACCGTTTTTCTATGGCAGCAACCAAGTATAAAATACTATGCACTACTTTATACATAGCATCTTACTTTCTATGGGTTCCGTTTCTGTATATTACACACATACCACATTGGTTAGGAGTTTGCTATGGGCTCGCTGTTATACTCCTTATTGCGGGAAGCCGTCTGTTGGAAAATAAAGAATTTACCATAAATGCCACAAACACAATTGTCAAACTGATTTATGTTGAAATAATATGTTGGTTAGCAACAGGCATTATAGCCCTGATACTTATGTCTGTAGAGCTACTCTTTAACTTGCATTTCACAGACCAGGCTTCAATACGGGCATACTTTTACCCCACGCTTACAATAGCACTTGTTGTAGCCCCCTTGCTCTGCTGCCATCTTATAAGTAAAGAGGATACAGAATTAAAAATCAAGAAGTTCATAAGTGTTGTAGTAAATTATATTCTCTCTGCCACACTGGTTGTATATGCAACTATCCTTTTGATATACATCATAAGCATTATAGTTAAGTGGGAGCTCCCGAATGGCGGTGTAGTATATATGGTAAGTTCTTTCTGCGGTCTGTCTTTGCTTTGCACAATTATGCGGGATGCTCTAGAGAAGAGAACTTTCAACTGGTTCTACAAATACCTGCCTGCCATAGCATTACCACCTATTATCCTACTATGGGTAGGTTTATATCGCAGAGTAAACGACTATGGCATAACCGAAAGCAGAGCTTATGCAATTATTATAACCCTCCTGTTTACCGCCTTTATAGCAATGCTGGCAAGTAAAAAAACACGTAAATATCAACTGATGGCGGTAGTATTTGGAGTGGTGATTGCCGCTTTCACTTTTATACCAGGCATTTCTGCCAAAGATTTTGCACTTCGCAGCCAAACGGCAAGACTTAACAAGGTCCTTCCTACTGTTCTTGTTTCCAACCAGTTTCCAACCAGTTTTAACTATGAAGAACTAAAAAAAGACAAGTCTCTCGCCCAATCAATGCTTACTGCAAAAGCTGCATACGATTATCTGAAACTGAATATGGACTCAGACGAATTTGCAGCCAAGTACGGAGGTTACGGAAATTTTTCTCTCGATGTGTGGGAACTTGACAACAAATACAACAAGCCACACTTAGTAAACAGCCACACAATCATAAGCAATAAGCAGGAAACAGATCTTGGCAACTATACCATTAATATCCCCCATGCGCAATATATTTTCATACAAGCAGACGAAGAATGGGTTTTCATCAGCGATAAAAACAGAGCAGATACTCTTCTAAGATGCAACATTAAAGAGCGCTATAAAACCATAGACACAAGCCTAATAATGACTCCGGAAACAGAGCGCTTTATGACTATATATCACAATGATAAATACTTAGGAATAATAAGGAAAATTAGCATTTATAGCAAAGACACATCTATCTACCCCAACGAACCTATCTTATTCCGCAAACCAGACTAACAGCCGCAATCATAGATCTACGCAAACTGCACCAACAGCCCTCCTACCG
Source organism: Bacteroidales bacterium UBA3709 (assembly GCA_002372015.1). Classification (GTDB taxonomy): domain Bacteria; phylum Bacteroidota; class Bacteroidia; order Bacteroidales; family UBA932; genus Egerieousia. The sequence goes on from DFIA01000047.1 coordinate 3,733, forward strand.
CCACAAGCAAAGCTCTAACCCCTCTATCCGGCTCATATGCTTTGTATTTCCGGTTACAAGCATCAGGCCGTTAACCTTTGCCGTACAGCCGATAAGAAGATCCTTGTCTTCAATTGGAGTACCAACAGTTTTAAGCCTTATCTTCTGACGCGCTGCCTCTAAATAGGCGCCAGAGCTATTGAGTATAGTAAACTACTAACGACTCTTTTGCGACACATTCTGCGCGTTTTTACACGCTCATGGCAATGATATGTGTATTTTACGGCAGAAAAATTTTATGTCATATTTATGTATTCTACTAAATTGGAATTTGCAATAACGCACAAGCTACTACTCGATTTGATGCAGATAGTTCACCATGTCTTTAGAAAGCAGATATTCCAGACCTCCCCGCTTGTTTCTCCGAGAAGCCGCTTTATTGTATAGTTCCGCAAAGGTGGCGGGGTTGTCGAATGCCTCAATCAACTCTTTCTGTAGTCCCTCTTCACAAATCAATCGAGCCATGTAATATCCAGTTGGGTGCCCATTGAATACTAAGAGATCGGCTACGGGAGCGTATTCCCCCTTTACAGGATTGACTCGATATACTGATAGCAGGGAATCCAACTTCTGCAGCGTCTTGGAGGAATTTTGATATTCATGGAGATACAATGCCTTGAAGGAGGCTCCGTACCGAGCATACATCGCCTCAGGGTGTTCTCCTTTGTCAATCAAGTCTGCGATTCCTTCATTTTCAAAACAATTAAAAATTTTCCAGAAGGAATCTCCTGGCTCGTCAGTTAGGGCTGTTTCCCTGTAGTTGTGAAAGAACTCGTGAGCAAGTAGACGGACAATCTCCTCTTCTGTCATATCCATAGCCAAGTTTAAATCTAATAGTACAGAATGGTCTCTGACACTGGCATCAGGTATTGTGCAAATCAGATACAGGTCATTCAAGGTAACTTCTCCTGAGACAGCCCGTCTGGGAAGGTATTTCTTTACGAGTCGGTCTGCTTTGGACAATAGTCCTGGGAAATCTGTTTCTTCCATGAAGCGTTGAGCTTCATCATGTCTCCTGGCTAACTTGCACATGTTTTGGGTCATAAGTGTCTGGTAATCGCTCGCATCTGGAGTTAAGAGCAGCACACTGTCAACTTCTGCGTCTTTATCTGGCGAAAAAGCTAATTCTGTAGCTGCTTTTAACATGGAGCGAAGGATATCCCTCCGACTCGTTGCAAGGTATTTCCGATAGCCTTCCGTATCAAATACCCGTTCCCATGTTTCCTCGTCAACATCTTTTCCAGAGCGAATATCCTCCCCAATATCAAGAATGCCAAACGCCGAGTCAGAAGAGTACTTCTCTACAAACGAGTCCACCTGACCGTGGCATGAAAGATTAGAAAAGAGAAGTAAACAAATTAATATAAGGTGATACAGCTTCATTAAAATTCCGGTTTATCTGTTTATTGAACTATTCTCTATTGCCTGCAACGATATACGAGCAGTATTTGCTGAGCAGATTGGACAAAGGTAAATCACCTTTCTTGTATCGGTCAGCATCGAGTTTTAGA
>DFIA01000018.1 GCA_002372015.1 Bacteroidales bacterium UBA3709
CACCTGACTCATAATCAGGGGGTCCCAGGATCATGCCCTGGTGGGCCCACAAATCAAAATAAAGCACTTACAGTAATGTAGGTGCTTTGCTTATCTTTGGGCTTCGTTTTGCATTTAGAGTATCCATACTATGGGAAAACAAAATCATAATGGCTTACATGACACTAAGTTGCGTAAGTCTTTTAAGGGTGGGCTTTACTATATGTGGTTTAAGGAGTTTATCAGACTTCTGTTTAATCATTTTCTTTACAAGAAGGTATATTACATAGGTACAGATAAAATTCTGCCAGACGGCAAGGCACAGGTAATAGTTTCCGACCATCAGAACTGTCTGGTAGATGCTATTGCCGTAATGCTTTCATTCAAAGGACCGGGCAGGCGGCCTTTCTTTTGGGCAAGGGCAGATATATTTGCAGTTAATAAGTTGCTGGAAAAGTATCTAAGGTTTTTGGGGCTTATGCCTGCATTCAGAATGGATCATGAGGGATTAGAAGATGTGGGCAAAAATACAGCCTCTTTTGAAGAGAGCTACCATTTGCTCTTGAACGGGCAGAGTGTAATGATATTTCCCGAGGCAGGGCATCAGGATAAGCGCTACTTGGGGCATTTTACAACAGGTTATACCACAATGGCTTTTACAACTGCGCAAGAAGGAAATTGGGAAAAAGAAATTTTTATTTTGCCCGTTGCCAATCATTACACAGATTACTTTGGCATAAGACGAGAAATGTGTGTAATGTTTAGCGAGCCAATATCTCTCAAACCTTACTATGAGCTTTACAAAGAAAAGCCGAGAACGGCAATGCGAGAAGTAAACTTGCTTGTGCGGAAAGTTGTTTCGTCTATGATGCTGGATATACAAGATTTAGACAATTACAACAGCATAGATTTTCTTAGAACCAATTATGGGAAAACCTTTGCATTGCTGAAAAAAATGCCTTATAAGATTCTGCCAGAAAAGTTAGAAGCAGAAAAAGCCTTTGTGGCAGCTTTAGATTCTTTGGAGGAGGATAAGAAAAGTGAGGTGTATAGTTTTGCTTCTTCCATAAGAGAGAAATTGGAAGATTTTAAATTATCTTTTAAGTCTGTAAGTAAGAAAGTTGCTTGGCCGATAACCATACTCAAAATTTTGGCAATGATTGTTTTATTGCCTGTTTGGGTGTTTTCGTTATGGCCGAACTGGCTATTGTACAACATACCGAAAAAGCTGACCAATAGAGTAAAAGATAAGATGCTATCTTCTTCTTTCTTGTTGGGTTTAAGTGCAGTAATTACCATTCCGCTGTTTACCATTATTTCTTTTGTAATTGTATGGTGCGTTCTTACTATCTATATGGCAATTGCTTATGTGTTACTTATGCCTGTTTTGGCTTTGTTTTGCTGGTATTATACGGAATGGTGGGAAGGCATAAAACAAGATATGCGTTTATTAAGATTTCGTAAAAAACTAAAAATTACTAAATTTGACACCCTAAAACAAGATATAGAAAAATTGGAAGATAGGCTTTGGGCCTTGTTCAAGATATGAGAAGACGAGTTGTAATTACGGGCATGGGGATATATTCCTGCCTTGGAAAAACATTGGAAGAAGTAAGAGATTCTTTGTACACAGGAAAGAGCGGAATTATTTTCGATCAAGCAAGAAAAGACATGGGCTTTCTGTCTGCCCTTACGGGATATGTAGAAATACCTAACCTTAAAGGCGTTCTGAGCCGTAATCAGCGAGTATATATGCCAGAGCAAGCATTGTTTGCTTACTGTGCAACGGCAGATGCCCTGCAAAATGCCAACATAGACCAAGATTATTTAGACAATCACGAGGTAGGCCTTTTGTATGGCAACGATTCGAGTGCAGAGCCCGTAGTGGCCAGCGTAGATGCAATGCGTATAAAGAAAGATACCTCTATGATTGGCAGCGGTGGAATTTTCAGAAGCATGAACTCTACCGTTACAATGAACCTTTCCTGTATTTTTAAGTTAAAAGGAATAAATCTTACCGTGTCTGGAGCTTGTGCCAGTGGTTCACATTCCATAGGCTGGGGCGCAATGCTTATACAGAACGGACTTCAAGATATGGTAATTTGCGGTGGCGCACAAGAAGTGAACTTGTACTCTGTATGCAGCTTTGATGGTATAGGCGCATTTTCAAAGCGTGAAAATGAACCGGAAAAAGCTTCTCGTCCGTTTGATAAGAACAGAGATGGCTTAGTTCCTTCGGGCGGAGCTGCTACGGTAATTCTGGAAGATTATGAAAGCGCTGTAAAAAGAGGCGCTCCTATTATAGCTGAGGTCTTAGGTTATGGTTTCTCTTCTAACGGCGATCATATCTCTGTACCTAATGTGGATGGGCCGGCACGCTCTCTTAGAATGGCTCTTGCTCATTCGGGGCTTAAAGTAAATGAGATAGGTTACATAAATGCCCACGCAACCAGCACATTGGTTGGAGACCAGAACGAGGCTAAGGCTATTTATCAGGTATTTGGCAGTAGCATGCCGCCAGTAACTTCCACAAAGAGCCAAACCGGCCACGAGATGTGGATGGCAGGAGCAAGTGAGGTTATTTATTCTATGCTCATGATGCAGAACGATTTTATCGGAGCCAATATAAACTTTGAAACTCCCGATGAAGATTCTGCCAAACTGAATATTCCGTCTAAGCGACTGGCAAAAAAATTCGATACCTTCTTGTCTAATTCATTTGGTTTTGGAGGTACAAATTCTACCTTAGTAATTAAGAATTTCAAACGATAATAAAATATATCAATATGACAAAAGAGGAAATGATAGCCAAGACCATTCAGATTTTGGCAGATGAATTTGAAGTAGAGAAAGAAGATATAACCCCAGATGCCGATATCAAGAAAACTCTTGATTTAGACAGCCTTTCTTTGGTTGATCTTGTGGCTCTTATAGAAGAAACTTTTGATGTGAAGATAAAAGGAACGGAGCTTATGCAGGCTGTAACATTCAGCCAATTATACGATTTTCTATACGAGAGAATATCTTCTAAATAAATGACTTGGATAGCTTTGGCGGCTTATAGGTTTTTTAAAAGCCACCGAGCCGTTTTTTATCTTTTACTCATAACGAGTTTTGTTCTGCTGGCTGTATTGGCCGGCAGAATGTATTATGAAGAAGACATTTCAAAGCTTCTGCCTGTTACCGAAAATAACAAAGGAGCGAGGTACGCTTTTGAGCGTCTGAAAGTTAAAGACAAGATATTTCTGCTCTTCAGAATGAGGCAGCAGACTTTAGACAAAGAATCGGCGGCAGATAGCTTGGTTTTAATTAGTTCTATGTTTTGCGATTCTCTGCAAGCGCATGATATGCAGGGAGATATAGAAGATGTTTTCAATAGCATAGAGCCATCCCTTTTAGCAGACGGAGCCGATTTTATTTTGGATAATGCTCCGTGTTTTCTTAATAAATCCTTTTATCCTCAACTTGATAAGATATTAAATCAAAAGTCTTTAGATTCTTTGATGCAGCTTTCCGGCCAACTTTTGGAATCTGATATTTCCGGCATGTGGTATGATATTGTTTGCAAAGACCCTTTGGCTTTTAGGAGCATTGCGATGAAGGATTTTTCCAACTCCGGAAAGGGAGGCGGGCTGTCTATGGTATCTATGCATCTTTTCTCTCAAGACAGCACCTGTGCAATTGCTCTGTTGTCTCCGGCCTTCAAGGCTATGGACAGCAAGGCCGGTACGCGGCTTATAGATCTGATTCTTAAAGAAAAACAATGTTTTGAAGAGGCTCATCCGGGTATTGAGGTTCTTTTTTACGGAGCTCCGGTACAGAGCGTGTTTAATGCTAAGCGAATAAAGAAAGACCTGATAGTAACCGTAAGCATTGCCATGCTTATGATATTGCTGATAATAGGCTACTGCTTCAAAACCAAAGATACTCTGTTATATCTCTTAATACCTCTTGTCTGGGGAACTGTTATGGCTGTGGCTGCAATGTATCTTTTGCAGGGCCAGATGTCTTTTATAGCCTTGGGTATAGGCTGTATAGTAATAGGCGTGGCCCTCAGTTATTGCATACACATAATAACTCATCATAAGTATATCTCGAATACAGAGCAAGTTATAAAAGACCAAGCAAAGCCTGTGATGCTGGGTTGCCTAACAACTGTGGGTAGTTTGCTCGGACTGATATTTACAAAAAGTCCGCTACTGAGAGATTTTGGCTTAATGGCTTCGTTTGTAATGGTGGGTACAACCCTTGCAGCCATATTCTTTTTGCCGCAATTCTTCAGAGGCAGCGGCAGAAAAGACGAAAAGGCTTTTGCCCAGATAGAGAGAATAACTACATATCCGTACCATAAAAAAATATGGCTTATAACACTGATATGCGCTTTGTTTATTGCAAGCGTATTTCTTACTGGCGGCAAGGCAGACTTTGACACAGACCTTACTCATCTGGGGCACTACGAAAAAGATGTGGTTACAGCAGAAGCTCTATATAGAGATAAGGTTCAGGATGGAATGCTTAGTCAGTATTATGCCGTGTATTCCAAAGACTTAGATTCTGCTTTGCAGCTCAATCAGTTAATGGCTAAGGAGTGCCTCGCCATGCAAGCCTCTGGTTCCTACGAAATAACAGGAATTTCCAATATGGCTTCTTTCCTTATTCCTTCTTTTGAACAAGAGGCCAGAATTAGCGAGTGGAATGCTTATTTTACTCCCGAAAAAAAAGCACAAGTAAAGAAACTTACAGCTGCAGCTGCTCAGAGAAACGGATTTGAAGCAGAGATGTTTGAGCCGTTTTACAAGGCAATAGACAAACAGTACAGCGCAACAGATTTGTACTCTTCCGGAGTTGTGCCACAGGGGTTAATGAACAACTTTATAGAAAAAAGTCCGGATGGTTCTTATCTGGTATTTACATCGGTAAATGCTCCTTCAAAAGATGCCATAAAAAAAATTTCTGCAGTTCTTGCAGAGGGAGGTATTTCTGCCGAACAAGGTATTTCTGCCGAACAAGGTCTTAGAGGTCATGTGTTAGTAGTGGACCCTTTCTTCTATACAACAGATATGCTGCAACTTATGGAGCACGATTTTAATACGGTTCTCCTAATATCATCTCTGTTTGTATTGTTGATTCTGTTTATTGCGTTAAGAAACTTTGTACATGCCATAATAGCGTTTTTGCCAATGTTTATGAGTTGGTTCATGGTATTGGGACTGATGAAATGCTTGGGTATGGAATTTAATCTAATCAATATTGTGGTATCTACCTTTATCTTTGGGATGGGGGTAGATTACAGTATTTTTGTAATGGACGGGCTTACAAAAGGTAAGGATAGACAAGACTTGTTAAAATATCATCGTTCTGCCATTTTCTTTTCTGCCGTTATGCTGATACTTGCCGTATCTTTGCTTATGTTTGCTGTTCATCCTGCTATTTCGTCTATAGGTTTGAGTACCTTAGTAGGTATGCTCTTTACCATAACAATAACTTTTACCCTGCAACCTTTTCTGTTTTACAAGTGGGAAGGACTAACAGCCAGATTAAGAGATAAGAGAAGTAAATGAAATTTGATGCTGTAATAATAGGTAGCGGACTTGGAGGATTGGAGTGCGCTTACATTCTGGCTAAGAACGGAATGAGCGTATGTGTTGTAGAAAAGAATGCTAAAATTGGAGGCTGTATTCAAAGTTTCAGGAGAGGGGATACAGAATTTGATACAGGCTTTCATTATGTAGGAGCATTGGGCAAAGGAGAAATTCTCGAAAAGATATTCAACTACTTTGGACTGATGGAATTGCCGTGGCATCAGTTAGATACAAATGGTTTTGATCAAGTAGTGCTGCAAGATAAGAGTTATCTATTGGCTAACGGATACGACCACTTTGCAGATTCTATAGCGGCTTGTTGCAAAGCCAGCAGGGCAGAAATAGTGCAATACTCTTCTTTCTTGAAGCAAGTGGGAGAAAAGATTACAGATCCGCTCTTAAAGGGAGGCGAAGGCTTCTCGGCTGTAAATGCTCTGTTTAGCCAGAACGCATATCAGTTTTTGAGAGATACTGTAGAGAACAGGTTAGTAAGGGATATTGTGAGCGGTGCATCGCTGAAATTGGAACTATGTAAAGACACGCTTCCACTTTATACATTTGCCCAGATAAACAGTTCTTTTGTACAAAGTGCATGGAGGCTGAGAGCCACCGGCTCTACCATAGCAGAAAAGCTTGCAGACAACATCAGGGAGTTGGGCGGAGTTGTTATGACCTCCACCTCGGCAACAGAGCTTATAGAGGAACAAGGGAAGGTTACTTATATAGAAGTGCAGCAAAATGGAGGAAACAAGCAGCATCCTTCAGATACGGAGCGTATTTATGCAGACTATTTTATATCAAACCTAAGCCCTCAGCTAACCTTAGAGCTCATTAAAGACAGCTCCTATATCAGACCTGTATTCAGGCATAGAATTTACAAGTTGGAGCAAACCTATGGCTTTTTTACGGTTAATATAAAACTCAAGAAAAATACCATTCCATATCTTAACAGAAACATATACTATTACAGTCCGGATCTGACTTCTGTATGGGATCTGACGGAGAGTGTGGCCGATGGAAGAATAAAAGGAGTGCTTATAAGCCAGCAAGTGCCTAAAGAAGGCAGTATATATGCAGAGGCAATGGATATACTTACCCCTATGAGCTTTAGCGAGGTAATGCAGTGGGAGAATACCACGGTGGGACATCGGGGAGAAGCATACAAAGCTTTTAAGGCCAGAAAGGCAGAGCAGTGTATTTCCATGGCCGCAAATTGCATTCCTACATTGAGAGCATCTATAGAAAACTTTTATACCAGTACCCCATTAACTTACATGAATTACACAGGAGCTGTTCAAGGTACTGCCTATGGTATAAAAAAAGATAATAATAATCTGATTAAAACCCTATTAACTCCAAGAACACCATTGTCTAACCTATTCTTTACAGGGCAGAATCTTAACCTGCACGGGTTGTTAGGAGTTTCGATTACATCTTTGCTTACCTGCTCACAAATAATAGGAAAAGAGCGAATGGTATCTTTTTTGGAGTAAATTGCAGCGTTATGAAAGACTCTAAAATATTATCTAAGAAAATTATTTCATCCATATCGGTTGCGATAATGGCTTTTGTACTTATGCCAACCTTTTCGATAAGCCAAATGAGCAAAGACAAGCTTGCTTGTATTTGCCATGGCGAGAAAAGTTGCG
>DFIA01000003.1:0-7889 GCA_002372015.1 Bacteroidales bacterium UBA3709
TTGTCAAGGATTTCCGACAATTGTTTGTTGGTCATTCCCTTCTCTGCAAGTACCACCTTGAGACGGGTTATTCGTTTACGTTTCATTCCATACTATATTTAGCTACAAATATACAACAAAATGGTGTACCAATTCTTCACAACCATCGTTGGAATCTATTGAAAAAATGGCTAATCTACTCGAGGTTGCACTTCTATGTTGAATTTGCACATGGCGAGAAAAGCTGCGTGAAAACGAACCATTTCGTGTTGCACAAATAAGAAACGACAGATGTAAGTACAGCAAGAGAGTAGTAAATAAGACAGAGCTTTGTAATCATATCTTTTTATTCTCAAGAGGATTACCTATAAGAATAGGAGTCCCGCTCTCGTCTATTACAAATGAATGGAGTCTGCTAAAAGCTTTATTAAACATCTATAAGAATCTTAGCCAAATAGCTTTTCCCTTTTTCTAAATTCAATGAATCGGAATAATACTTCAGAATATTAAATAAAGGGCCATGTTCTAAATCTCCAGTGTCATCAATATCTGGCGTATATATCAAAATAAAATGAGTGCTATCAGAGGTCAAGATTCTCATATCACCATCTGCAGGAAGATTTGTCCATCTAATGCCACGCTTAGATTCTATATTGAATAGCAATGCTATATCGTTGGCATTAGGGCCGGCTGTATGCAAGTAATACAATTTATCTGTTTTGCTCAAATCCAGTGGCAATTTGTAGTAAGGTGAGTTCATATATTTCCCGATATCTTCTCTTGCCACATTGTAGTAGTAACGCTCTGGTATATTGCTCTTACAAAAATCTATCTTTAACTTGGGCTCAATACCTTTTTCTTCCAAAGAATAAAAGACATTTCTATTATTCTGTGGCCGCAAATAATAGGCTCCATTTGATTGTGAAATATTAAAAAGTGTGAAAGTACAATCCTCTCTTCTAAGATATTCATTGATTACCTCTCCCCTACTATTTACTCCATAAAGAAGGTTATCTTTTTTCTTTTTATTGTCATTAAAGTTATTAGAATAAGCAGAAAAAACATAAACACCAGAGTTCCCCATGGGAGCTATCGCATCGCCAGGAACTCTCAGCGAAAGCTGATAACTGTAATTCCTATTTCTATCTGAAAGCGAATGACAGTGAATTGTTGAACCATCCAAAATAATTAACTCATCCCCTCTTAATGCAATATCCGTAGCCGACAAATATTCATTACTTGCACGGCCTCTAAGTATTGGAAAGCACACCTGAGTGTAGTTATTTGAAAAGAGAAGTATCTGCTCCTCACTATCAAGAATCAACAAGCCTCTGTCTTCGGTAAACATCGCCTTTAACACCATACCAAATGGGAGCGAATCGCAAAGAGGAAGAAAATCAACATCTTGAACGAAGCTATGCAAATCCTGCACCTCCTCGGTATTTTCAATCGAGTATGTAGGACATAGTTCTGTATCTTCTACAGAACAGGCAGTTATTACAACCGCAAAGAATAAAATAAACAACTTTCTCATTAGCATCCCTTGTAAATAGCCTGCCAAAGATATGTAATGATAGTCAAGTAAGAATAATGATTTTGCATCACAGGTCTATGTTTTTTCATTATATTTGAGAATTATTACAGTGGCTAATTATATATTTTCTGATATGACAAAGAAAGACAGCCCATACAAGGTTATGGGAGATGTAACGTATTGTTCTGACAAGTACCAATATACGATGGGAAAATCTTTTCTGGAGTGCGGTATGAAAGATAAAGTAGCATACTTCAATCTGTTCTACAGAAAAGCACCAGACAACAATAACTGGGCTGTAGTAAGCGGCATCCGTGAGGCCATGGAAGTGATTACGAATCTTGGTGGAAAATCTCCGGAATTTTTTGAAAAATTTCTCCCGGGAGAGGGCTATAAAGAATTCAGGGAGTTTGCTTCTCAAATGAAGTTCACTGGTAATGTATATGCCATGAAGGAGGGAGAGATTGCTTTTCCAAGAGAGCCTGTAATAACTGTAGTGGCCCCTATTATCGAGGCCCAAGTGCTTGAAACACCGCTATTGTGCATAATGAATCATCAGATGGCTATAGCTACAAAGGCAAGCCGTGTTTGCCGCTCTACCAAAAAGCCGGTAAGCGAATTTGGCAGTAGGCGAGCACATGGCCCGTGGGCAGCCACATACGGAGCTAAAGCCGCATATATAGGTGGTTGTGCCAATTCTTCCAACATACTCACAACAGAAATATTTGGAACACCGGCAAGCGGAACCATGGCACACAGCTATGTAACTGCCTTTGGGTGCTCCATAAAAGGAGAGTATATGGCCTTTGAACACTATATCAGAACCCACGTTGGAGAACCTCTGATATTATTAGTTGATACCTACGATACTATTAACTGTGGGCTAAAGAATGCTATTAAAGCATACAAAGCCTGTGGCATAGACGACAACTATCCACAGGGCTATGGCATAAGATTAGACAGTGGCGACCTTGCCTACCTCTCCAGAAAAGCTCGGGAAATTCTCGACAGGGCCGGCCTGAAAAACTGCAAGATTTTTGCCACCAACGCATTAGATGAATATCTGATAGCAGAGGTTGAAAAACAAGGAGCCTGCATAGATTCCTACGGTGTGGGAGATGCTATTGCCACCAGTAAACATAACCCTTGTTTTGGAAACGTTTATAAACTGGTGCAGGTTGATAACGAGCCTGTTCTCAAACGCAGCGAAGATAAAGTAAAGCTTATAAATCCAGGCTTTCAGATAACTTATCGCATAATTCAAAACGGCATATTTAAGGCAGATGTTACCTGCCTAAGAGGCGATGCCACTGCAAAAACAATAGAAGCAGGAGAAGAACTTAGGATTCAGAATGAATTTGACGAAACTCAAAGAAAAAAGTTTCCAAAAGGTAGTTATACATATAGGATTTTGCAGCATCAAACTATAGAAAAAGGGAAAATATGCTATGCCGATGAACACATAGATAAGAAGCGCGAGTACTTTCTTGCAAACCTCAATAGCTTTAACGAAACAGAACGCCGCCTGATAAATCCACACATCTTTAAGGTAGATATTTCCAACGAATTGTACGACCTAAAGATGAAGCTGATAAACAATCTTATAGAGGAAATAGAAGAATTGAAGGAAAGTAATGCTAAATAAATTGAAAAACACATTTTATCTCAAAAAACTTTGTGCTGGAGCTTGTATTGTTGCCTTTGTAGTTTTATGTGGAGCATGGAGTGCCCCAAGCAAAGGGCATTACAGCGCAAGTCTTACATTAAGAGACACAATAAAAGATGCTGTGGCTGACACTATAAAAGACGCTGTGGCTGACACTATAAGAGATACCGTTGTAAAAACGGCCTATCAAAAAATGATAGATTCTCTCTACAATCTAAATCTCAGCCCTGATTCTTTAAAGAGAATGGGTCTCAGCGAATCTGTATTATCTTCCATAGACTCTATCAGAAGAGCTGATTCCATTGCCTCTGTAAAAGTATATACCGCAAAAGAACTTAGAAAAATACAACGCACAAAGCGGCAAGAAGCTAAAGACAGTCTGATACGCAACACACCAAGAGTACTCGATACCTACGTATTTGCAGATAGTATAATCAATACCCGAATTTTTTCTTGGCAGCACAATACCCATTTTAACTATTTAGAAACAACTAAAATAGACACCACTTTCAACTATCATTTTCACGATCTGCCTTTCCAGCGCAACGACATAAACGGTCAGTATCTTGGAATGAGTGGTAGTGCCGCCTTACCTTACAACTACTTTAAAAGGCAACAGGAGGAAGATTTTCCTTTCTTTACACCATATATGACCTATACATATATGCCTAACACTCTGCCTTTTTACAATACTAAGACTCCATATACCGAATTAGCTTATTCCGGAACCTTGTTTGCCAACAGGCAAAAGAGTGAAGACAATATAAAATTTCTGCACACTCAGAATTTTTCTCCTTCTTTTAACTTTTCTATCCTGTATAAAAGAAATGGTGGAGGCGGCTTGCTTAAAAACGAAAAAACCGATTTCAGAACTCTTGCGATAACCGGAAATTACTTAGGCAAAAATTATATTGCTCACGGAGGTTATTTGTACTCGAGGCTAAAAAGGCAAGAAAATGGTGGTGTGGAAGACTTAAAAATGATAAGCGATACCACTATTGATGTGCGCACGGTACCCGTATATCTGTCTGATGCCAACTCAATTATAAGAAGGAATACATTCTTTATCACACACTCATACGGAGTGCCTATAAGGTGGAAAGCATTGAGAGATTCTCTTGGAAATAAGATTGCAGATACTTTAAAGACAGATAAGGGTACAGTAACTTATTTTGGGCACTATGGAGAATACACTGTTTTTTCAAGAGCATACACCGATAATATAACAGACTCTGCCGGCAGATCTTTGTACCATAACCAGTTCTTCCTGCACCCTACACAATCTGCCGATTCTGCGCGAGTTATGAGATTAGAGAACAGGGTGTTCCTGAAAATTCAGCCGTGGAATGCCGAGGCTATTGTATCTAACCTTAGCGGGGGTATCGGACATCAGCTGCTTAACTTCTACGGCTTCCACCCTTCCTACTTTATTAGCGGAAGCCAAAACAAAACCTACAACAACATATATGCCTATTTTGGAGCCGGCGGCAAACTAAAAAAATACTTTGCGTGGAACGCTATGGCAAAGGCAGACATTGCCGGCTATTATAAAGGAAACTTTTCTGTAGATGCGGCCATGCGCTTCTCCTCATGGGCTATTAAAGATGGCATACATTTTACCGCAAATTTCTCGTCATCAATAAGAAAGCCATCGTATTTCCTACAGAATTATACCTCTAATCATTATATCTGGGAATACGATTTTGATAAAACCAACCAATTAAAACTTGAGGCTAAGTTAGATATTCCACATTGGGGCATAGAAGCCTCCTTTGGGTATAGCCTCCTGAATAAGAATGTTTATCTCGATTCTTTATGTACTCCTATCCAAAATAACGAAGCTATCAGTGTAATAAACGGTTATTTGGCCAAAAACATTACTCTTGGAGTGCTGCATTTGGATAATAGAATACTATTCCAGACATCGTCTAAACAAAATGTATTGCCACTTCCAAAACTTGCTCTGAACCTTAGATATTATCTGCAGTTCTATGCAGTAAAAGATGTGCTGAATGTGCAGATAGGAGCAGATATGACCTACAACACAAAGTATTATGCACAGGCATTCGATCCTGCGTTAGGTATGTTCTATAATCAGGAGAGATACAAAATAGGCAATTGCCCATACATAGATGTATTTGTAAATCTACAATGGAAAAGAGCCACTATTTTTGTTAAAGGAGAAAACATACTGCAGGGCTGGCCTAATAACGAGTATTATTCAACTTACAGATACATAAGGCCTCAGAAAGCAATTAAGCTCGGCATCTGGTGGCCGTTCTACATAAAGTAGATGAAAAACAGATGGAACACAAAAACTAAGCGTGTGGGCATAATAATCGTGGCCACCTTGCTACTTGCATATCTGTTTCTAATGACAGGGCTGTTTTCGTACTCATCCAGGGATAAATTGCAGCCAAAAAACATACTCACCGGCGATACTCTCTACTGTACTATACTAATAGACAATAAATTGAACCCAGGAAATCCCACGCTTAAATTTGCCACAGATCTGATACGACAATTTTCTATAAACCTGCACTGCATAATAGAGGTGAGTGTAGAAAAATCTTCTGTAAGAAACTGGGAAGACTTAACCGACAAACTAACAGATATTATTATTTTTAATTCCAAAACAGATTCCATTCCTGCGGCATTCAAAGACTATCTATGTACTTCTAAGGCAATAGAAAAAGACTATGTTTGCGCTGTACGCTACGATGAAGAACTGCTCATAGAAAATATCAACTTCTGGATAACTCATATTCAGCCATCTTCCGAGTATAAAAAATTATTGGCTAAACTGCATAAGACAGAGAACCGCCGCCTGTACTCTCTGCCTATGACCAGATACTCCATATCTGCGTACGATAATTTGGTAAAGAAATATAGTGCCACAATAGGGTGGGATTGGAGGCTTCTGAGTGCCCTTATCTATAAAGAATCTGGCTTTAACAATGGCGTGGTTTCCAGCATGGGAGCAGTTGGACTTATGCAAATTCTGCAGTCTGTTGCAGATGCAATGGGAGTTGAAGATATTTACGATCCTGAACAGAATATCAGAACCGGTTGCAAGATATTAGGCTCGGTTCACAAAAAATACTTAGCCTCTGGAATGGACGAAGAAAATGCTCTCAAATTTACCTTAGCTTCCTACAATGCAGGAGAGGGAAGAATCCAACAATGCAGAAAGGTGGCACAAGCAGAGGGCAAAAACTCCATGGACTGGGAAGAAGTTGCCTCAGTAATACCGCTAATGGCAGAAGGTTACGATAAAAACGGAGTAAAAGTACCACCGTTCAGAGGTTCTGCACAAACATTGGCGTACCCTAAAAGAGTTCTCGAACAATACGAAATATACAAGAATACAGTGGAAGAATAACCCTATTTAATCTTGATTGTTTGCGAAGGCTGAATACGGCTTATAAAGTGGCAAGGTATAAGCAATATTAGCATTATTACAATAAAACTCAAGATATTAGCCCCCACAACACTCCACCACGAAATATCTATAGGTACATAGTTTATAAAATAATTATCTGGATTCAGACGTATAAACTTCAACGAACTTTCTGCCAAGCATAATGCTATTGCCGCCACAGTTCCGATACCAAGCCCTAAAAGAACTATCCCTGAACTCTTTGCCAGAAAAATCTTCTTGATTCCGCTGTTCTGCATCCCCAACGACTTCAATATACCTATGGAAGAAATGTTCTCAAATAATATTATCAGTACACAACTAATCATGTTAAAGGCAGCTACTGCCACCATCAGCACTAAGATAATCAGAACATTCATATCTAACAGCCTAAGCCAATCCACAAGATTAGACATATCTTCATAAGAACCGGAAATTCTCAAATACTGCTCTATATCGTCATACGAATAAATAGCCTCGGCAATCTGATTTTTTCTAATATAATAGTCTGAAAGCGAGTGATTAGAAAAATTTACTATATATGCACTGCTTCTGTCTTCCGGCCAGTCATTTAGAGAATTAACCACAGAACGCGGCGCCAACACATAAGTCTTGTCTAAATTCTCCAACTGTGCAGAGTAAATGGCACTTATACGCAATCTTCTAACCTTAACATGTTCGCCTACAAAATAGAAATTAGCCTTTTCTCCACACTTCAGATTCATCATGTCGGCAAGTCTTTGCGATATTACAACCCAATCGTTTGTATCCGAATCGGGCAGTGTTCCTTCTCGCAAATTAGAGGCATAAAAAGACCAGTCAAAAGAACTGTCTATACCTTTCAGAATAACTCCCTGCAAATTATCATCCGTTTTAAGAATACCTGGCCTATAACTTATTGCCTGAAAAGATGTTACAAAAGGTAGTTTCAAAATATTTTCCTTAGCAGCAAGAGGCGGCAGGCTCAGTTGCTCCGAGGTAAAATCGGCAGTGCCTGTAGGCGGCATTGCAGATATCGTTACATCGCCATTAAAGGCCATCATCTTTGCATCTACTTCTCTTCTAAATCCACGCGATACCGATATTGAAACAATAATAACCAATATGCTGATAGCCACAGAAAGCACGGCAATTATATTGCCGGCAGAAGTCAGTTTTCCGCTTCCTGCCCCTGATATTCTTCTGGCAATAAACCAGCTGAGTTTCATTCTTAATTGAAAAAATATTATTACATTTGCAGCTCCATGCGGAAATAGCTCAGTTGGTAGAGCATCAGCTTCCCAAGCTGAGGG
>DFIA01000003.1:7933-29991 GCA_002372015.1 Bacteroidales bacterium UBA3709
CCCAAGCTGAGGGCCGCGGGTTCGAATCCCGTTTTCCGCTCTATTTCTTTTCTTTGCGGCGCTTCATTTCGCTGCGCAATAGGTTGAGTTCACGGCCGGTCTGCCCTGCAACCGAAGTGTTTTCTTCTGCCCTTCTTACTAAATAAGGCACCACGTCCTTTACCTTTGCATAAGGAACATATTTGGTAACATTATATCCTTCGTGAGCAAGATTGAACGATATATTATCGCTCATACCCAGTAACTGCGCAAAATGGATTCTCGGATCGTTATGTGAAAGACCTTTCTCTTCTATAAGCTGAGCAAGCAAACGATTACTTTCTTCATTATGAGTACCCATAAAGAGTTCAAAATGGTCTAAATGATCCATCACAAACCTAACCCCTGCATTAAAGTTATCGTCTGTAGCCTGCTTGTCTTTGCAGATAGGATCTGGATAACCCATGGCAGCAGCCCTTGCCCTTTCTTCTTCCATATAAGCCCCTCTCACAAACTTAATTCCGGCTATGTAGTTGTTTTTAACGGCATCTTCGTAAATCTTTTTCAGATAAGGCATGCGATCATGGCGGTACATCTGCAGGGTGGCAAATATAATGGCTCTCTTCTTGTTATACAGCCTCATCATCTGATCTGTCTGCTCATCTATGGCATCTTGGAAGCAATAGTCTTCTGCATCTATAATCAGTCTCACATCGTTTTCGTATGCACGTTTACAAAAAGCAGCAAATCTATCCTGATATTCGGCAAATTCCTTCTGTTCTTGCTCTGTTAGCGGCTCACGCTTCTCAGATGCTTTTGACAACACCTCATCGGTGGTAATTGTAGAGGGCTTGAATACGGCATAGGCCAAAGAAGAATTACCCTTGGCAAAATCTATCGAACGCATAGTTTCCTCAAAGGTAAATTTAATTCCTTCTGGAGTCTGCGAACCTTCTGCCGAAAAATCTAAAGTACTTTTTACATTAAAAGTCTTCAAATGGTCTATGGTTTTCTGGCAGTCTTGTAAAGTTTCCCCTCCTACAAATTGCTTGTAAAGAGTTGGTTTTACAGCCCACCCTATAGGAAAACCTACCTTAATAGCAAGATTGGAAGCCCCCTTTAAAAACTTTACCATTCCCGGGTTCTTAATTGTGTTGAAAAGCAACAAGGCATTCTTCAACTCCGACTTGGTCTTGGAGGAGAACGCAATTTCCAGATTATTAAAATCTACCATATAGACTGATATTTAATGTGCTATATTTTTGTAAGCGTATCAAGTACCATCTTGATAAGTTTATCTATATACGGATGATAGTCTGTTATAGCCTCTTTGCGGTAACGGTTTGCTATTATGCAACATACAGTTATGGCCTCGTGGCCCATCTCCTTGGCAAGACCGGCTATGGCACTGCCTTCCATTTCGTAGTTTGTAACCTTATACGACTTGGCCGCAAAACTTTCAAACTTCTCGTTCATTTTTGGCATGGCGAGTCCCAGTCTAAGAACCCTGCCCTGAGGTCCGAAAAAGCCCGGCGCTGAAATAGTCATTCCCTTAACGGTCTTTCTTTGGAATGCTTTAATCAGCCTGTCTGAGTTCTTTACCACGTACGGGCGTGGCAAATTACTATCCCAGCCCATGTGCGCTATCAGAGCATTTTCAATATCCTTTTCAGTAACACTATCTCTATTGGCATACCAATTTACAAGCCCATCGCAACCAATTGAATAGTGAGAAAGTACATAAGCGCCAAGAGGTATTTCTGGCTGCAGTGCACCACTTGTACCTATTCTTACAAGCGTAAGTTTCCGCTTACGGCTCTTAATTTTGCGGGTATTAAAGTCTATGTTGGCCACTGCATCAAGTTCGTTCATTACAATATCTATGTTGTCTGTACCTATTCCTGTAGATAGCACGGTAATTCTCTTGCCCTTATACATTCCTGTGGTAGATACAAACTCGCGGCTCTGCTTGGTAAATTCTATGGCTGTCATATATTTTGCAATCATGGCAACACGCCCAGGATCGCCAACAAGTATCACAATATCAGCCAATTCCTCAGGCCTCAAATTCAAATGATATATAGATCCGTCTGCATTCAGCAGAAGTTCCGAAGCCGCTATACTTCCAGACTTTGAAGTTTTCATATAACAGATTTTTAATTTTCTCAAATTTAATAAAAAAAAGATAAAAAGGCTATATTTGCCCTCGTTGAAAAATTATTGCGATGGGAAGAATAAATTATCTGACATTTATATTGGCAACCGCTATTCTGATGGCCGTTATGTTTTTTGGAGAGCTCTACAGATCGTACCCCCCATTTCTTGTTCTTACCGTTATAAGCTTTCTTGTGAGTCTTGTAAACTTATTCTTGATACACCATAAAACCTTTCAAATAAGGCTGTGTGTTTATAATGCTATAATACTGGTAGCCTACCAAGTATGGATTATTTATCTGCTGTGGAGCATTAAGAAACATAGCGGGCTTGCCTTGGAAAAGTTTCCGGTTTCTATTGTTTTTCCGGCCATCTGTATTATACTTAACATTTTGGCCATTAGCCATCTGCGCAGAATAACCGCCTCGGAAAATCTACTAACCAAGCTCAAAGCCAATAAAAAGAGAAACACTAAAAAGTGATCTGCTATTCATTCATAATAAGAAGACCCCATAAGACAATTCCCAGAATCAAGCCCCAAATTAAACATCGATAGGCATATTCAGAATACTTGTCGGCTCGTTCGTACTTAGTCTTATTGAAAGAAGAAGCGGCCAAAGCTCCATATATAATTCCGAGTAAACCAATTGGCAAACAGCAACAGCAGGTAAGAAAAATATTCCAGCCTATGTAAGTTGTGGGTTTAAGATGATAATCATCTACTTCTGCAGCAAAATCGTAATCGCCATAGTTTGGTTTGGCGCCCACTGTAGGAAATGTGGCCCCACACCTATAGCATTTCTTGGCATTAAGTTCATTTGCCGTGCCGCACTCCGGGCAATATATGTTACCCCCTGAAGACATTTAAGTTACAGATTATTCTCCGGATATAAACTGTTCCACCACGAAGCATCGTCTTTCAGGTACTTCTGAAACCAAGCCATAATAGTATTGCTCCATTTCATTCTCTTGCTGTATTCCTGAATCCAATGGTTTTCTCCCTTAACCTCAACAAAAGCAACCTCTCTTCCAAGTATTTTAAGGGCGTTAAACATTTGTATGCTCTCTATATGAGGAACATTGGTATCTGCGGCACCGTGTAGCAGCAAAAGCGGAGTATGTATCTTGTCTGCATTAAACAAAGGAGAATGTTTGGTGTACATATCTGGGTTATTCCAAGGATAACTTTCTGCGCTGGCTACATGACCATACGAATAACCCCAGTAACCTTCTCCCCAATAACTGGCTATGTTGCTTATGCCTGCATGAGAAATGGCACATGCAAAAATATTTGTTTTTGTTTGCAGATACTGAGTCATAAAGCCTCCATAGCTGGCTCCTATACAGCCTATTTTACTTGCATCTATATAAGGGTGTGCTTCACAGAATTTCTTAACTCCTTCTATAATGTCGTCGGCTACATAATCGCCCCATGTTTCCACATGGCGTGCAGAAAATTTCTGCCCAAAGCCTATAGCACCGCTCGGCTGAAGAACATATACCACATAACCCAGACTTGCATAGTAATGCTGCGGATATCTGCTTTCTAACGAGCGTGTTGTAGGAGTACAACCGCCATAGTAGTTAACTATCAGAGGATATTTCTTTGAGGCATCAAATCCGGCAGGAAGGTAAAAGCGCCCTTGTATTTCATCTCCTAAACGATTTGTAAAACTCCAAGCGCGGCACTCGCCCATAATAACATCCTCATATCTGCTCACAGAAATATCTTCCCACATAATGTCTCTATCTTTCTTAATATCTTTAATATAGAGCTTTGAAGGAGAAGAAGCCCCACCGCCCACATAGCACATTGTCTGACCGTTTACAGGCAAATTCCAAGATGTTACAACTTCTGGAATCTGCGCCAGTTTTCTCCACTGACCGTTTATATCAAACGAATACAAGGTCTTATATTCGCTTTCTGTTGCTCCAGCATAAATTCTACCATCGCGGCGGTTCCAAGAAACACCGTCTATAGACGGATTAAAATCTTTTGTAAGCGGCCTTACCCCCTTTGATGCTATATCAAAAATATACATCTGAATATCGTACATATTAGGAGTTTGCCCGGGTTCTACATTCTTTCCAATACCATTGAACGCTTCCGGCGAACCGGTTACAAGCAAACTCTTGGCATCGGGAGAGAATACAGCTCTGTTTACAAATCTGTCTGCTGATATCAAGGTATCTACCTCTCTGCTATGCAAATCTACCATACATATATCGGTACTTGTAGAAGGCCTTTTCTGTACTTGTAAGTTTCTAATACCTACAAGGAGATATCTCGAATCGTCTGAAATATCCATAAGATATACAGACTTGCTTCCAAAAGACAGTCTGTTTAACGTGCCTGAGGCTACATCAAAAATTCCAAGATAGGAGCGGTTTCTCCATCCGGCCTGACGATCATCGGGATGAACTATCTGATACACATCTACGTCTTCCTTAGGCCCTTCCACCTCGTCTGTTACAACCACGAAACTAAAATCTGGTGCAAAGCGTAAACTGCCTTTTGGCAAATTTTCTGCCACCAGCGTAGGAGTACCATTAACAGTGTTTTTCCAAAGTTGCCGATTACCATCTTTGTTTTCGTACCATGCATACTCGTTTCCTCCGTTCAGCCAAAAGATTCCGGCCTTTTCTATAAGCACCTTACCTGTAGCAACTTCTTTCAGCTGAGTAGTTCGAGTTGTTTTGGCTTTATGGTCTGTATCGGAGTAGTTTGCTATTATATATTTTCCGTCTGCAGAAATGCTGGCAGCGGCAAGTTTATTTCCATACAATACTTCCTCCATGCCAAAATAACGCTTAGAAGAAAGCGACCATGCCACCTCGGTATCCGATTTAATGTTCACAAACAAAGAATCTTTGCCTTTACCATTAGTCAGCATTTTAATATCTATGCGATGCTGCTTAGGCTCAAGTTTAAGACCCTTTAATGAGCTTTCTTTACCATTCAGATATGCTTTATAGTTTTTAGCACCCTTTATCTCGATATCTACTTTTTTAAAGTTAAGATCGTTTATAAAGAAAGAGAATACAGATACGCTCTGGCTTCCGTTAATATCAATAGCTCCGGCCGGAACTTCTTTAGTATGCTTAGCTTTCAAAGGCACAGCATCCATAAGAGATTTGCGGTCAAAAGCTTTTCCCTTTGCATCCTTGGTATCAAAAAGAGGAGAATACACATTGTATGGCCCGGCATAGTTGAACTTATCAACCACCGTAACCTTCTGAGAGTAGGCCGCCATAGTAAACATCAGAAAAGCTGCGGCTAACAGTAGTTTTTTCATGTTACAAGGTATTGGTATTAAGGTTTGGCAATTTATATAGAAATTTTTTATTTTTTTATACAATACTTGCTAATTACACTATATGCTTCGGGCACTCCCAATTCTCCTGCCTTACTCATGTCTAAACACCCTTTTTCGCTATCTTTCAAATATATGAGCACCAGGCCTCTGTTATAGTAAGCCTCAGAAAATGCAGGATACAGCTGTATTGCCTTAGTATATTGCAAAATAGCTTCAGGCAAATCTGAAGAAAGTGTATATAGGTTACCCAAGTTGTAATATGTGTATGGAAAATCTGGCATGAGCGTGCTTGCCTTTTTCATATCATGAATGGCGGGTGTATAATCGTAGGTAGAACGGTTCTCATTCACCCTCGCACGGGCAGTTCTGGAATTATCGAGAGACAGCACCTGTACATTTTGCTCCATAGAAGATATAAAATCTATCATCTCTGCCTGAAGGGCTCCACGATTCAAATACAAGAAAGGATTCTCCGGCTGTAGGTTCACTGCCTTATCATAATCTCCAAGAGCTTCGTTATAGCGGTTTTGAGAGTCGTTTATCAGTGCTCGTGAAAAATATAAGAAAGCATCTGCCGCCTCTTCCCTTGTTTGTAACTCTTCTATAGTCTTGCTTAAAGAATCTCTCTTATGCCTCTGCTCCTGCGTTATTTCATTAGCATCGTATGAGTGGCGAACTGCCATAAGTCTGGAAGATACAGGCAAATCGTCTATAAAATCTTCCATATAGACAGACTCGTATCTGCTATCCATAGCCATTCTCTCCTGCTTGCTCTCCGCAAGATTGAACTTGAATAATGGCTTTAGGTGAATATCCACATCTTTGTATTGCAGCAGTTCGTTGTTAGCAAAATCGCGCTTGGCAAAATCTGAATCCAAGGCCACCATTTTGTCGAATCTCTTGGCAGTATCTGCAAACATCTGTGCCGATAATGAATCGCGAGTTTTAGTTCTGTATTCCTTCACCTTCTCTCTTGCGATTTCTTCATCTCTGCGAGCAGAATTATATTGCCCGAGTTGTGCCTTAGCGTATGCTCTGTTCATATAAGCCTTGGCAAAATCGGGATAGAGATTGATGCAGTGCGAATAATCATCCATAGCATCTCTGTAGCGGTTCATCTGCAGAAACACAGCTGCTCTGTTAAAATATGCCAGCACATTTTGCGGATTTACCGTTATAACCCTGTCATAATCTTCTAATGCCCTATCGTAATCGCCTATCTGAGAGCGTATAAGAGCCCTATTATACAAGGTAAGTGCATTACCCGGCTCATATTCCAGCACCTTGTTCAAATCTTCCATAGCACCGGAAATATCTTTCCGCTCATGACGTATGATTGCCCTGTTAAAATATGCAAAAGTATTAGCGGTATCAAGCTTTATGGCACGGTCTAAATCGGCTATTGCAAGAGAATCCTTGTTCTGCATAAAGTAGATTCTGCTTCGCCTTATATAGCCCTCAGGGTCGCCGACATTAAGGGATATAGCCTTATTGTAATCTGAGAGAGCCTTGAGCGTATCGCCTAAAAAAATATAAGTTGCTCCCCTGTTAAGATAGGCATCTGGCTCGCTATCCTCCGTCTTTATAAACTTATTGAAATCTTCTACCGCCTTATCAAACTGCTGGCTCAAAAAGTATGTAACCCCGCGGCTGAAATACAAGCCTATGTAACCCGGCCTGAGATCTACCGCCTCAGCCAGATCTTTAAGAGCTGCCTCATAGTTTCCTGTGCGGCTCAAAGTAATGGCTCTGTAATGATAGGCTGGAGTATATAATGGGTTAAGACTAAGCGATTTGTCAAAATCTTTCTCAGCTCCTATAAAATCGCCTAAGTTGTATTTGGCAATGCCTCTGAAAAAATAGGCATCGTAGAGAGTAGAATCTATTCTTGTGAGTGTATTAAAATTATCTATTGCAGAAGAATATTTGCCATCTATCAGAAACTGCCTGCCTCTCAGAAAGAACTGATCTATATCGTATTGAGCAAAGCCTTTTAGCGGAAACCAAACCATTAAGCTGCAAACCAGCAGGGCTATTGTCAAACTATTTTTCTTTATCCCAATAATATGTTTCGGCAAAATGGTTATTTTTGAATTCATATAACAAATATATACTAAAAAACCGACAATGCAGGCAAATCTCAGACTTACAATAATTGTGCTAACGACAATAATTTTGTCTGCAACGGCCGTGTCTGGCCAAAACACCGATGCCCTATCTGAAGCCGAAAAAAGCATATCAAAGCAAGCTCTCAGACAATACATAGAATTGCTTGTTGATGAACAATGTGAAGGCAGAGCCAGCGGAAGTGCGGCCATAGATGTAGCCAAAAGATTCATAGCCACCGAATTTTATAAAGGTGGTTTACAAATGATAGGGCAAGCCTATTCTTACGGATTTTATTTCTGGAATAATAATACTGAATGCCTTGGAATAAATGTAGTGGGAACTATTGCAGCAGATTCCACAGTTGTAAATCCAAAAACCATTGTAGTGGGCGCGCATTACGACCATTTAGGCATCCTTGCAGGCAAAACATACAGCGGAGCAGACAATAACGCAAGCGGTGTTGCCGCAGTTATTGAACTCGGAAAAGCCTTTGCCAAACTTGCGGAGCATGGCATAAGGCCCATGTGCAATATATGCTTTGTAGCCTTTGATGCTAAGGAATTAGGCAGCAAGGGCAGCGAAAAATTTCTTGCCGATAAGATTGTAGAGCCAACAGATATTTCTCTGATGATAAATCTGGATCAGATAGGAACCACACTTGCCCCACCGGAAGAAGCCAAAACACAACACCTTCTACCAAACAACTATCTCTTACTACTTGGCAAAGAGTCTGTTAAACCAGAAATCATAAGCGTGTTTGAAAACAGCAACACGGCTGCAGAACCCATTGTTTTGGATTTTTCTTACTATGGCAACAGCCATATTTACAATATCATGAACAATATAGGAGATCAGGTTCCGTTCAGAAATGCCGGCATTCCGGCCATTTCTATAACCAGTGGCATACATAAATATACCAATAAGACATCGGATGATATTTCTATAATAAATTTTAATGCACTCACTCAAAGATGCCGCTTTGTTTTTAGAGTTATATGCAAACTCGCCGGCATAAAAAAGTAAGCGTTTAGCGCAGTAAATATGGACTTTAAGTTAGATTCAAAATATCAACCCACAGGAGATCAGCCAGAAGCCATAGAGGCCGTGGTACAAGCCATACAGTGCGGAGAAAAAGCCGTAACCCTTTTGGGAGTTACCGGTAGCGGAAAAACCTTTACCATGGCCAATACCATAGCAAGACTGAACCGGCCTGCCTTAATACTCAGCCACAACAAAACGCTGGCAGCACAGCTGTATGGAGAGTTTAAGGCATTTTTCCCGAATAATGCAGTAGAATACTTTGTTTCTTACTACGACTATTACCAACCAGAAGCCTACATTCCTACTACAGATACATACATAGAGAAAGACCTTTCCATAAACGACGAGATAGACAAGCTACGCATAGCAACCTCAGCCGCTCTGCTGTCTGGAAGAAGAGATGTTGTTGTAATTTCTTCTGTAAGTTGCCTGTATGGCATAGGCAACCCATCTGATTTTCACGCAAATACAATAACAATACACCAAGGAGACGCTATTAGTCGCAATACCTTTCTATACCGATTGGTAGATAGCATGTACTCGCGTAGCCAAGATGAATTCAAAAGAGGCACCTTCCGAGTAAATGGCGATAATGTAGATATATACTTGGCATACGGAGAAGAAGGAGCAAGAATTGTATTCTTTGGAAATCAGATAGAAGAAATAGAAATTTTTGACCCTAAGAGCGGAACTACATTGGAAAGCCGCAACCAGATCTCTATCTACCCTGCCAACATATTTTCCACTACAAAAGAACGGGCGGCTATAGCTGTAAAGCAAATCCAAGACGATTTATATAACCGATACGAGTACTTTATGGAAATAGGCAAAAAAAATGAGGCCGGCCGGCTGAAGCAAAGAGTTGAGTACGACCTTGAAATGATAAAGGAACTCGGCTATTGCCCTGGTATAGAGAATTACTCCAGATATTTTGATGGGCGCAGCGCAGGTACCAGACCATTCTGTTTGCTCGACTATTTTCCGGAAGACTACATCACCTTTATAGACGAGAGCCATGTAACTATCCCCCAGATAAGAGCAATGAGCGGGGGCGACCGTTCCAGAAAACAAACTCTGATAGAATATGGATTCAGATTGCCGGCTGCTGCAGACAACCGTCCTCTTCGCTTTGAAGAGTTCCAGCAACTGACCAATCAAACAGTATATGTAAGTGCCACCCCTTCCGAATTTGAACTCAGCGAAAGTCAAGGTCTTATAGCAGAGCAAGTAGTGCGTCCTACCGGGCTTTTAGACCCACCGATAATCGTACGCCCTACAAAGAATCAGATAGATGATCTGATGGAAGAAATAACTGTAAGGGCAGAAAAAGACGAAAGAATTTTGGTAACCACTCTCACAAAGAGAATGGCGGAAGATTTAGATAAATTCTTGGCAAAGAACGGAGTAAGATGCAGTTACATACACTCCGATGTAGATACAATGGAAAGAATCAGAATAATAGAAGATTTCCAGAGAGGGTTGTTCGATGTGCTTATAGGGGTAAATCTCTTGAGAGAAGGTCTGGATTTACCACAAGTTTCTCTCGTAGCCATATTAGATGCAGACAAGGAGGGATTTTTAAGAAGTACCACAGCACTCACACAAACAGCAGGGCGAGCAGCCCGTAACCTAAATGGCTGTGTTATAATGTATGCCGATACCATTACTCACAGTATGAGAGAAACCATAGACGAAACTAACCGCCGCCGCAAAAAACAACAAGCATACAATCTTGCACATAATATAACCCCTACACAAGTAGAGAAAGTAGAAAGAAATGTACTCGGCAGAGATAACACTCTGGCAGAAATTGCCTCTAAATTTGATATTCCCGATGCAGAATCTGCTGCAAATGACCCTGTAATATCGGCAATGAGTACAGAAGAGCTGCAAAAGAGCATCAACAGTACCAGAATAAAAATGGAGAGTGCCGCCAAGGAATTAGACTTTATTTCCGCCGCCAGATATCGCGACGAAATGTATGCCCTGCAAAATCTTTTAGAAAAACGAGCAGTTAAAAAAGCTTGATGTGCAACTACAAGTACGATTTCCAGCGCACATCGGCAGCAAGTTCCTGCGGTGTGCCGCTGAAAACAACCTCCCCACCCTTGTCGCCACTATCGGGTCCGAGATCTATAACCCAGTCTGCCGCCTTGATTACATCTGTATTGTGTTCAACAACTATTATGGTATTGCCGGCATCTACAAGTGCATTAAAGGCATCAAGTAACTTTCTCACATCGTGGAAATGCAGGCCGGTAGTAGGCTCGTCAAAAATAAATAGTTTTCCTTGGCGAGAATTATTCATATCCTTAGACAGAAACTGCGCCAGCATAACCCTCTGACTTTCTCCACCACTGAGAGTACTACAACTCTGCCCAAGCTTCACATACCCTAAGCCTACGCGCTCAAGCAGGGAAAGTCCACTTACAACTCGCTTGGCAGCAAGCTCTTTCTGGGCTGAGAAGAAGTCTAATGCTTCCTCCACACTCATATCCAGAACTTGATTTATATTCTTGCCATGATATTTTACTTCCAATATATCTTGCTTAAAACGATGCCCATGACATTCTTCGCACACCATCTTAACATCTGCCATAAACTGCATAGGCACTGTTATGTAGCCTTCTCCAAGGCACACAGGGCAACGGCCGCCGTCTATGTTAAAAGAAAAGAACGAATTGGTGTAGCCGTTGAGCTTGGCATAGGGTTGGTCGGAAAAAAGTTTGCGGATATCGTCGTATATTTTCAGATAGGTTACCGGATTAGAGCGTGCATTCTTGCCCATTGGGTTCTGATCTACATACTCTATACCGGCCAACTTATTCAAATCGCCCGAAAGCTTTCTGTAGGCACCTGCTATCTGAGTGCTTGCTATCTGAAAATGACGGCATAGGGCAGGATAGAGAATATCGCCCACCAAAGAAGACTTTCCGCTGCCGGAAACTCCAGATACCACGGTAAATGCGTTAAGCGGAAAATCTACCGTAATGTCTTTGAGATTATGCTCCATTGCTCCTTCTATGGTAATCTTTCTGCTCCATTTTCTCGGGGAGTGGCCGGTATCTACCTTCCGCCGGCCGTTTATATAATCGAGAGTAAGAGAACCTCTGAAATTCTTGCCCTCAGAGGCATTGCCCGCAAAAACGAGCTGCCCGCCAAAAGCTCCTGCAAGAGGTCCTATATCTATCAGATAATCTGCCGCTTGTATTATATCTCTATCGTGCTCTACCACTACTATGGTATTGCCTAAATCGCGAAGCTTTTGCATCACTTCTATCAGGCGATGAGTATCGCGGGGGTGCAGTCCGATACTTGGCTCGTCTAATATGTAGAGCGAACCTACAAGATTGCTTCCAAGAGAACTCACCAAATTTATCCTCTGGCTTTCGCCACCGCTGAGCGTATTTGAATGGCGGCTTAGAGTTAGATAGCCGAGCCCTACATTCTCTATATATTCCAATCTCTGAACAACTTCCTTTAAGGCACGCTCAGCTATTTTTTTCTGATAATCGGAAAGCTGAAGCCCCTTCAAAAAAGTTAGCAGGGAGCTTATATCCATATCTAACAGTTCCCCTATGCTATACCCCCCAACCTTAACATAACCTACCTCCTTTCTTAGTCTTGTGCCGGAGCAAGCGCGACATACGCTTCTTCCTGAATATCTGGCAAGCATATAACGGAACTGTATCTTGTATTTTTTTGTTTCTACCCACGCAAAAAAATCGTTTATGCCTGTAAAGTAACTATTTCCATTCCACAGCACATCTTTCTGTTGTTTAGTTAGTTGTGCATACGGGCGGTGTATCGGAAAGTCAAATTTGCCGGCTGTTTCTATCAGACGCTCCTTATACCAACTCATCAACTTGCCACGCCACGGAGCAACAGCATCTTCGTAAATACTCAATGAAGCATTAGGGATTACAAGCTTTTCATCTATGCCTATCATGCTCCCAAAGCCCCCACATACAGGGCAGGCTCCGAGAGGATTATTGAAAGAAAACATGGCCTCAGAAGGCTCTTCAAAGAGCATTCCGTCTGCCTCAAAGATATTAGAGAAATTGCGATATTCTATCTGTTCGCTCTCTGAAGCATGGCCCACAACCATCTTCCCACCTCCCAAGTTAAAAGCGGTTTCTATGGAGCTGCGTATTTCGGAAACATCTTCCGAACCGTTGAGTATAAATCTCGATACTACAACATATAAATTTTCTGTAGGTTCTTTATGTTTTTCAGTTGCTATATTTTCTGTAAGAAACTGATCTAATTTTTTAAGAGTACCGCCGGCCAGTAGTCTGGTAAAACCTTGCTGCTTAATATCTATCAACCTTTCTACAAGATGTGTTTCATCTTCTTTCAGCCGCACTAATATATAAATATAACACCCGGAATCTAAAGATGTTATAAAAGACGCAACATCCTCTACGCTGTCTTTCTTTACTTCGCATCCGCTTATAGGAGAATATGTAACACCTATCTTGGTGAATAGTATTCTCAGATAGTCATAAATTTCTGTGCTGGTGCCAACTGTAGATCTGGGATTACGGCTGTTTACTCTCTGCTGAATTGCTATAGCCGGCGGAATACCCTCTATCTTATCTACGTCTGGCTTGCTCATTCTGCCCAAAAACTGACGGGCAAACGAAGACAAACTCTCTGCAAACCGCCTCTGCCCCTCGGCATAAAGAGTATCAAAAGCCAAAGAGCTCTTTCCGCTTCCGCTCACTCCGGTAATCACACACAGCTTTCCGCGCGGTATCTTCAACGAAATGTTTTTCAGATTGTTGACACGTGCTCCTGTAATAGTTATATACTCCTGATCTGCCATTATCGCCTGCAGTTTATTCTGCCTCTTTCAGTCTTTCGGCATTCTCGGCAATCTGCAACTGGTCTATAACTTCCTGAATATCTCCGTCCATAAACACCGGAAGGTTGTGGGTGGACCAATTTATGCGGTGATCTGTAACCCTGCTCTGTGGATAATTATAGGTTCTAATTTTGGCACTGCGGTCGCCGGTAGAAACCATAGTCTTTCGCTTGGAAGAAAGATTATCTAAATACTTCTGATATTCCATATTGTAGAGCCTGGTCCTCAACTCGTTGAGAGCCTTCTCCAAATTTTTAAGCTGATTCCTTTCGTCTTGGCACTGTACCACTATGCCCGTAGGAATATGTGTAAGCCTTATGGCTGAGTAAGTTGTATTCACCCCTTGGCCACCTGGCCCAGATGCACAAAATATATCTTTGCGAATATCTTTTTCGTTAAGTTCCACATCAAATTCTCCAGCCTCTGGCAACACTACTACTGAAGCGGCAGAAGTATGAAGCCTGCCTTGGGTTTCGGTCTGCGGAACTCGCTGAACACGATGTACTCCAGATTCGTATTTCAGCAAACCATATACTCCATCGCCAGACACTGTACAAATAATTTCCTTATAACCGCCTGCGGTTCCCGGAGTTTGCGATGTTACCTCAAGTTTCCATCCTTTTCTTTCTATATACTTGGAATACATACGGAACAAATCGCCTGCAAATATAGCTGCCTCATCGCCTCCCGTACCTCCACGGATTTCCATTATTGCATTTTTACCATCTTCCGGATCGGCTGGCACCAACAATAGCTTTATTTCTTCCTCCATCTTTGGCAATGCCTCTTCCAATGTAGCCATCTCTTCTCTGGCCATTTCTCTGAGCTCATCGTCTTTTTCGTTAACCACCAAATCTTTAGCGGCGTCATAATCTTCTACCATCTTCCGATATTTGGCGCCGGCTACTACTATTGGTTCTATTTCTTTATAATCTTTGTTCAGCTGAACATATTTCTTCATGTCAGCCATAGTTTCCGGTGCCGAAAGTTGGGCTTGTATCTGATCCAACTTTACTTTTAAACCGTCTATCTTTTCCAGTAATGTATTGCTATTGTCTGTCATAATCTAAATATTTAACCAATGTTACGAATCCAGCACCGCCGCCGCATATATAAATCTTTCTTATAACTATCCCAAACCTTTATGGCAGCTATGTTAGTATCTATCTGTGGATTGGAAACAGCACTTTTTAACTTCATCTTATAATAGTTGTTTGCCAGCTTTGTATGAAAAATGGCAGAAAGTCCTTTAGATTGCCACTCCGGTGCAGAACCCAACAACATAAGATCTACTTTCCTGAACTTTATAAAAGCCAGTAAAATAAAGAACCAACCTATAGGAAAGAGTTTTCCTCTTGCCCGCTTAAAAGCTCGCGATAACGATGGTATGCTTATCCCAAATGCGGCCAGCTTCCCATCTTTATCCAACACCATACATGTTAGTTTCTCCTTTAGGTAAGAAAGATAGTGATCTCCCATAGCCTTCTCTTCTTCAGGAGTTAGAGGAATAAAGTTATGCACCGCCTTAAACGATTCGTTGTACAGAGCAAAAAACTGCTTCAATATATCTTCTCTCAAAGCTTTATCCCTCTTAAACTGACGCAGTTTTAAAACCCGTAAGCCATATTTCTCTATAAGAAGTGCAGAAATTCTGCTGAGTTTATTCGGCACTCCCTGGGTGGGATCCATCTCATACTGCACCCAATCACACTCCTTTTCAAAGCCCATACGCTCCATGTAATCTACATAGTAAGGATGATTATACAGACAGTTTATCTGAGGTTCCTTATCAAATCCTTCTACAAGCATACCCTGCCTTCCTAATGTATTGTAGGCCAATGGGCCATGAATCTGCGTCATACCCTCGCTCTTACCCCACTCTTCCACAGCTTTTATCAACGCCTCTGCTATTTCTGGGTCCTCCTCAAAATCAAACCATCCAAATCGAACTCTCCTAAGAGAGTAATACTCGTTGTAGCGTGGATTGATAATGCCTTGTACCCTGCCTACAACCTTTCCGTTTGCATCGTACGCCAAAAAGAGTTTGCGCTTGCAGTACAACAAGGCCGGATCTTCTTTTAGCGATTTCTTCTGATCTGAATCTAATGTAGGAACATAATATTTACACTTACGATACAAGCGGTTCTGAAATTTATAGAACTGCTTAAACTGCTTTTCTGTGGTAACTTCTTGAACTATTATAGGCATAAAACTGCAACTTTGCAAAGTCTGCAAAGTTAACAATTATACCTCAAGCTTCAAAATAGATTTTATTGCTACTTGGGCGCACACACAGCCGAAAACCGCCGGCATATAAGATATGGTACCGGCCCTGGATTTGTGATTGCGCTCTTCAAATGGAACTATAGCCTGTCTGATAGGGAGTTCTTCAGAGAAAACAACCTTAAAACCATTTTTTATTCCTTCTTTTCTTAAACGCTTTCTGAGCATGTATGCTAATGGACAATTGAAAGATTTGCTAATATCTGCTATCCGAACTTTTGTAGCATCCCACTTGGCACCGGCACCCATAGAGCTCACTATAGGTATCTTATTTTCTAAGCAAAACTTTATCAGAGCTATTTTTGGTGCCATAGTGTCTATGGCATCTATAACATAATCTACCCTCAACTGACCTTTATCTCCCACAAATGGCAGAGCTCGAGATATGTTTTCAGGAGTAAGAAACTCGCAAACAGTTTCTACCGATACTTTAGGATTAATATCTGATAATCTCTCTCTTACAACATCCACCTTTTTTCTTCCCATAGTGGAGTCTAAGGCTGCAATCTGGCGGTTCTTGTTTGTAGGACCATAGATATCGGCATCTGCAACAATCATCTTTTCCACACCGGCTCTAACCATCATTTCTGCTGCAATAGCCCCTACTCCTCCTAAGCCTATAACAGCTACCCTAACAGAAGCCAGACGCCTCAAACCATCTTCTCCGCATTGCAACAAAGTTCTCTCTTGCCAGTTGTCTTCCATAGTACCGAGAGCCCTTATTCACCTTTTTTTTCGAGATTCTTAGCCTCATTCCAAAGCTTGTCCATATCAGATAATTTCATATCTTTCAAAGATTTGCCCTGTTTAATAGTATGTTCTTCTACATACCCAAAGCGGCTACGAAACTTTGCACAAGTATTTTCTAATGCCGTATCCGGATCTACTCCGTACAGTCTTGAGGCATTTATAACAGAAAAAATAAAATCTCCCGCTTCTTCCTTTGCCCTCTCTCCGCCCTCGTCTAACGCTTGCCTCAATTCGCCCAGCTCTTCCGCAACCTTATCCCATACATCCTCTTTCTTTTCCCAATCAAATCCAACAGCCCGGGCTTTCTCCTGAATCCTATACGCCTTTATTACGCTTGGCAAAGACTCCGGCACTCCGCTGAGCACCGTTTTATTTCCATCTTTCTCCTTGGTTTTGAGCTGTTCCCAGTTACCCAGCACTTCTTCGGCATCTTTAACTTTCACATCTCCATAGATATGAGGATGGCGATATATAAGTTTATCGCATAATTTGTTACATACATCTGATATGTCAAACAGCCCAGATTCTTTTCCTATTCTGGCATAAAACACTACATGTAACAATAAGTCGCCCAACTCTTTGGAAACATCAAGCATATCTTTTTTAAGAATAGCCTCCGAGAGTTCGTATGTTTCTTCTATAGTCTGCGGGCGCAAACTTTCCATAGTTTGCTTTTTGTCCCACGGGCACTGTTCTCTAACCGTATCCAATACATCTAAAAGCCGCTCAAAGGCAGCCAGTTCTTTTTCTCTGTTATTTGCCATGGATACTACTCTCTATTTGGTTTGGGTAGGTGGATATTGCTTATCGTCTTTGTGAGCCATTTGCATATCAAAACGCAACATAGCATACTGCGGAACACCCTTGCCGGAAGACATATTGCCATTAGCACCATATCCCCAGTCGGAAGAAAAGAAAACCACAGCCTTATCTTTGTAGGTCATGCCCTTCAGGGCTTTGACAAATCCGGGAATAAGAGAAGAATCGTCCACAGAACTAACAGCATCATCGTTGCTGGAAGAAGAACCGGAAGAAGCCATATCCAAATAACTGTCTCGCATCGTAACCCTCAACGGAGTATAATCTTTGGAGGCATCATATATTTTATACTTCTTTGCAGTATCTGCAATATTTGTATCAAAGACATAGCCGTCTAACAACCTGCCAACATACCAAACTCCCACAGCCGTGCCGGATTTTATAGTATCTGCATCCGGAATACCTGAAGGGTGGGTATAATTTCTGAAATAATAATCGCGTGCGGTAGAATCTATTCTCGGCGAAAAGTGCATAATAGAGTACATTTCTAAAGAATCTGTCTGATACCTTTGAATATCTCCTATCACAACTCCTGCCTTTACCTCATAAATCATGTTATAATCTGCCTGCTGGCCTCTTGTAGAGTAGCCAGAACCGCTGGAAGTAGAGGTAGTTAGCCAAGGTGGTATAATAGCTGTTGCAGTTGCACCCTGATTCATTTTACCAAAGAGTTCACGCAAACCAACAATAGTTGTAGCATCAAGTATAAACAAAGTAGGACCATAATACAAGCTTGGATTGTATGTACCCAACATTCTTGCTTTCAGAGAATCAGTAGTACTCTGGCAAATACCGTCCAAGGTGTATGTATTGTAGTGTATGTATATACCATCGTTAGTACCCGGACGCACCATACCATACCCTCCTGTCAAATTCAAGATAGTAAGTCCGGATTCTAATTTCTGTGCACTTGGCCAATTAGACTGAATGTATGCATCCAGTATTTTTTCTTGTACCTCACGTACAGATTCCGTTTTTTCTTTAGCACAAGCAAACAGCACCAGTGCCGCAACGCCAAGAAAGACAGTTTTCAACTTTAAGTTCATATCTATATTGTTATTTCTTTTAATTTACTTAACTATCTTATCTACTTTAATTTCAAAGAAAAGAGGTGTTAGTTTTGGTATGGTTCCCATAATATGATTGCCATAACCGTATCTGGACGAAAACACTATGTAGCAGTGTTCTCCTTCTCCCACACCTTCAAAACCTTTATTAAGCCCCTCTATAAGTGCAGAAGATCCGTACTTAATTCCAAATGGTTTACCGTCTGTAACAAAGCCGTACATTTCAGCTACCTCAGTATCGTTAGTGGAAAACAATTCACCTTTGCCGGAAGAAAACACGTACCCGCTATAATGAAAGTACATAGAATCGCCTTGGGTAAGAGTTTTGCCAGAAGTACTTTCCTGCAAGGTTACACGTGCCACACCACTGTTTATAGTTACGGAATAATCTGTACTCAAAGAAGAAATATAGTTGTCTATCAGAGCTTCCTGGTCTGCATAAGTATTCTTACGATCTTCTTTATCGCAAGAGCACGCAAGGCAAACCACCAACAACGCCGCTATGTAAAATCTGCTCATAATGTGTGTCTGTTCTTCAAAAGTTATGCCGCAAAGGATATACTATGTTTCCAAAAAAGCACTGAGAGATTTTTGGAAATATGTCTTAACTTCTTCCAATGGTATTTCTATACGCCCTCCAGAAGCCCGCTCATGCCCTCCTCCATTAAAGAAACGCCGCGAAAGCTGGTTCACAGATATGGCCCCTTTGCTGCGCAAAGATACTCTAATAAATCCATCACCCTGCGTAAATAGGGCAGATATTTCAATCCCTTTAATTTTTAGAGGGAGATTTACAAAGCCTTCCGAATCGCCGTCGGCATAGTTATACTTATCCTTAGTAGCTGAATCTAAAATCATTATACCGGCATGCACCTCCCCAACAGACACTATATACATATTGTTGAGCAACATTTCTCCCATAAGTCTCATACGCTGCTCCGAGAAGCTATTCAGCACCTCCATCTGCACTTTTTCTCTATCTATCCCGGATTCTGCTATCTGTGCCGCCATACGGAAAGTAGAGGGGAATACAGAATTACTGAAATTGTTGGTATCTGTCATCATTCCAGTATAAAAAGCTATCATAGACGCTTCCGGCATCACTCCATTCTTATGCTGTACCACCCACCACGCAAGTTCGCAAGCAGATGAAACCTTTGTATAAGAGATTTCAACATCTGCAAAGTTTTCCGGCGATGGGTGATGGTCTATCAATACCTTGCGGGCAGAAGTTTGGCGTATTATGTCTGCCAATCCTTCTGTTCTGTGCAAAGCGTTAAAATCTAAGCATATAATAGTATCTGCCGCCTTTATTGCCTCGGTAACAGCGCCTGCCTGCTGCGTAAACACTAAAATCCTATCGGCAGAGTGCAAAAAGCCCAGAAAATCCGGAAAACTGTTAGGTACTATCATGATACCATCCCTTCCATAGTTTGCCTCTACCCAAGCACGCATAGCTGTCAGGCAGCCTATACAATCTCCATCGGGATTATAATGGCCTATAAACACTATATTCTCTGCTTTTTCCAAAATACGAAAAAAGGCACTTGCTTTTGCTGAATCCACTATTTTCTCTTCCATAGCTATAGTCAATGCGCAAAATTAAAAATATATTGCTTGATGAGAAGATTTTTTTTAATTTTGTCCCTGCTAAGCAAAAGCCTCTTCTCTATAGGCCGGAAGAGCAAAGACAAGATTGATTGTATTTGCTACGGCATAAAGTATAGAGTTGTATTGCAAGTAGCGTAACAAGTAGCATAAACAGAAAGATAATAAGAATCACAGATATGAAAAAAGTTTTTACATTAGTTATTCTCCCTATCATCATCGTTCTACTCGGATGGTTGATATACAGAAGTGTGATGAACGACATCAAGTTTGAACAGGAAAGAATCTACAGAGAATCTTTTGGTGCTCAGAAACTAAAAGATATCCGTACGCTTCAAGTTGCCTATAAAAACAAATATGGCAAGTTTGCTTCCGCAATAGATACCTTGGTAGATTTTTACAAAAACGACAAAATGGTTATTGTAAAGCAGATAGGTAGCGTTAACGATTCCGTTATGGTAGCTCATACAGAAGCTGTTAGAAAAGCCAACAAAGGCATTACAGATAAAGGACTTTATGAGCTCTATCTAAAAGGCGACCACAATCTTGTTTTCTCTATCCCAAGCGAGATTCCTGTAAAAGACACTTTGCTCAAGAGAAAAGATTTCAATCCTGATTCTTTGGCAATAATACCTTTCTCCGGCGGAAAAAAGATAGAGTTGAAAAGCATAATCAAGCAAGTTTCGGGAGTTGCCGTTCCGTTGTTTGAAGCTACTATCCCTTACAACGATTTGCTTCGTGGAATGGATCATCAACTTATAGTAAACCTTAACAGCGAAAAAGAGAGTATCGACAAATACCCGGGATTGAAGGTTGGAAGTATAGAACAACCTAACAATAACGCTGGTAACTGGGAGTAATAAGCATATAGCTAAATAAACATTACAAAGAGGGGCATTTTTATGCTCCTCTTTTTGTATATTGCAGCAAATTTACCCGACTAAGAAATGGCAGTTTATTCACCCACACATATATTTGCTCTTATTCCGGCAGGGTTTGCCGATTCTCAGCAACAGAAAAAAATCCTAAAAGATTTATTCGGTCTCAATCAAAGCGTTACGGTGTATGCCACATCTGTTCCGCAATACAATTCTATTTTATTGTATGCATGGGAAGCAGACAAACAAGAATACCTTGCTCCATCTTCTGAGGTGCAACCCACTATTGTTAAATATCTTTCAGAACTGCAACACATAGAAGAGCACAATAAACTTATAATGGACTTTGATGCAGAAAGAAAACAAACCTGCCTGCTACTGGCAGAAGGAGATAAATTGATAGCTGCCAATAGCTACCGCACAATAGATTTTCCAACAGCCATATACTACATGATTGAGTTATTAGACAAAAGCCAGATAAATCCTCAACAAACAACCGTAAACCTGATAGGCATGGCAGAAGATAAAGAATTGGCTATGCTAAAATCTTATGTAAAAGGCATAAAGTTTAGAAGATGAGAATCATAGGAGGGAAATTCAAAGGCAAAACAATCAACCCACCGGTTGGATACCCGGCCAGGCCCACCACAGATTTTGCAAAAGAAGGTCTTTTTAACATACTCGAAAACGAATACGAGCTGCAAGGCTTTACCCTCCTCGATTTATTCGGGGGCACGGGTAGTATAAGTGCCGAATTTATTTCCAGAGGAGGTAAAGAATCTGTTTGCGTAGAAATGAACAAGAAGAATGCGGCTTTTATAAGTAAAATGTGCAAGACTATAGGTATTAGCCAAATACAAGTTGTTCACAACAATGTTTTTGATTTTCTAAAGATATGTAACAGACAGTTCGATTTTATTTTTGCAGACCCTCCTTATCAGTTGGAAGGAATAGAGAATTTGCCAGATAAAATCTTCAATATGCAAACACCTATCCTCAGCGGAGAAGGATACTTTATTTTGGAGCATAGTGGCGATTATGACTTTTCTACCCACCTACGTTTTCAGAAAGAAAGACACTATGGAAATGTTCATTTTTCTTTTTTTTCATAAAATTCTTGCACTTTCCAAAAAGATATCTATATTTGCACTCCAAACTAAAGGTGCGTTAGTTCAGCTTGGTTAGA
>DFIA01000014.1 GCA_002372015.1 Bacteroidales bacterium UBA3709
CACATAGAAAGCTGGTGGAGTTCTATGGTTTGCAGGAATATGGAGATGCAAAGGCTGCTCTTGAACGGTGGTATGACATAGCGGAGAGGGCGCTATGGAAGAACCTGTCGGACATTAAGGTTGACTTCCCTGCAACAGACTATGTGGGTAATCAACACTATGTGTTTAACATCAGGGGAAATAAATACAGACTGATTGTTGTAGTCCAATTCACAATAGGACATATTTTTATACGCTTTGTAGGTACGCATAGCGAATACAACAAGATAGACGCATCTACAATATAATGAAGGACGGTATTATGAGTAAGATAACAAAGGAGCAATACGAATTTGCATTGGCAAGGATAGAAGAACTTCTGCCGGTGGTTGACGATAACACGCCAGCCAATGACCGCAATGCCGTAGAACTGACAATGCTGTCGGATGTGGTGATAGACTATGAGAAAGAACATTTTCCCATCAGTAAACCTACTATCGCACAGTTGATACAGCTTTCGCTTGAAGAAAAGCAGATGAGCCAAAAGCAATTAGCTGCTGCAATCGGTGTTAGCGCATCACGTATCAGCGACTATGTTTCAGGCCGGGTCGAACCTACGCTAAAAATAGCTCGTTTGCTATGCACTACTCTGGGCATCTCTCCTGCGGCTATGTTAGGCTGCTAAACATAAAAAAAACAAGAGGCTGACCAAAAAGTATTTTGGCAGCCTCTCTTTTCTTTTTCGTTGAAAGTTTAGCTATTTTTATCCAAATGTTCAAAGCTTTAGTCCAAGCCTCCCCATGTGCCTTTAATGTTTTTGCACTGAGTGTAGCAGGAAGGGCAGTTGTAAACTTTATATAAATCGCTGCCATCGGCGAGGAATATTTCTACACCTCTTTGTCTTGTATCCCATCCATCTGCTATTATATAAATGAATGTATCTGTACCGCCGGTTACTTGATGCACCCCGTTAGGAGAAGCTGCCATCTCTACCGTATATGGTTTATCTGGTGTGTAGGCATTGGCAGCATTCGCTCCTTTTAGTAAGGCTGCAGCCATATATCTCTGGAGATATGGGTCGTTATCCGGAGCATAACTAGAAGGTTTAAGTTTGGTTTTGAGTATGCGGATGATTCCGCTAACGGTTGACGAACTGTTGCAGAGCAACTGGAAGCACTTTTCGCCAACGGCAGCATCTCTTGCATACATTTCTATAGCCATAGGAATCATAGCGGCGGTGCCTTGTATGCTCTTGCCTAAAAGGCCGTTGTAAACGGCTTCAAATTCTTTGTAATCAGATGGAATGTTTGTAAAGGTTACAAAAGCAGTAGGCACAGCTCCCGGTTTATTGAATTCTCCGCTTACAGTATATTTATGTGTGCCATAAGTAATAGTGTTGTTCCTCACAACTACTTCATTAGTTGCTTCTGCTGAAACTTGGCTTTCAGAAGCTTCTGCGTTTACATTCATAGCTTGTGCGTTGGATGTTGTATTATTGCAACTTGATGTTAAAACGATTGTTGCAACCAAGGCCAAGCCAATAGTACTTTTAAAGTTCTTCATAATTGTAATATTAAGAATTTAAGGTTAAATAAGTGTTTTCGGGTACTAAGATAGTACATTTTTCGAGAATGAGATTTTATTATTACATTTGCTTTACTAAACTAAAAACACACTAAAACTATGAAACATCGTAATACTATTTTCAAATCTATTTTGGCTATAGTATTGGCTTTAGGAGTTTCTGTAACGGCTAACGCACAGTTAAAGGGAGTGCTCAACAAAGCCAAAAAAGCTGTAAAAGAGAAAGTAGAAAAAACTGTAGAAAAAAAGGTTGATGAAGTTGTGGATCAGGCATTAGGAACCTCAAGCACAACTACATCAAAAGAGAATGAAGCTTCAAAAGTAACAGAAACTTTAAAGACAGAAATCGGGAATAAAACCTCAGTAGGGCAGGTAGCAGAAAAGACAGTTGCTATCTCCTCCGGCCCTGAGATTCCTGAACTTATGGCAATGAAGCAGGCTTATAACGATTACGACGAAACAGGTAACTATATTAACAGTCTTGCTTGGGGTTTGAGGAAAATGCCTAAGTCAGAAGCTAAGGCGCTTGCAGCAAAATTGACGGCTCGTGCAAAGTGGTGTGCTGAAACCTTGTCGCAACTCAAGGAAGGTGCTAATTTTGAACTAAGAGCGCAACTGAATAAAGAGCTGCAAAACTGGGCATATTTCTACTCTAAGATGGGTTCTATAATTAATCTTATGAACCATACACACTTTAAGAAAGATGAGAATGGTTTCTTCTACTATGAGGGAGACCCTATGTATATGTGTGGCATACATGTATCTGGGAATGAGGCTAGTCAAGAAGGTGTTGCTGGCAGAAAAACAACGCTGATATTTACTCGTAAAAACGGAAAATCGTTTTTCTGTTCATCTACCTATGAACCTAAATTTGCCGAGGAAGACGACATACGTGTAGCCAAACTCGACTACAATATGGCTTCTAACATTACGACTCTATTTGAAGGCTATCCGCTTGAGTGGTGCCGTGCTAATGGTAGAGGCCTATCTAAAGACGACTATGATATCTACTATCAAAAAGCTTTATCTTATTTTTCTGTTCTCGATGCTGCGATAAAGGGCAATTCGCTTGATAACCTTGATTTCAAACCTATACCTAAGGCAGGAAGTATGAATGCCTCTATGAAGGCGAAAGCACTTTCGGTTCAAAAAGCAAAGAATAAGAGCGTTGTAGATGTGGTGATAACCAGCAATTCTTGGGATGTTAAGAAAAACGCCTTAGGTGTTCCAATTCGCAGAATCATTAGCGGTTATTCTATCATACAGACTAAGTATGGCAAAATGGCAACGAATGTTTCTTGGTCAGAAGAATACGAAGGTGGTAAGTATGGATCACTGCGAGCTTATGGAGTAGGCATGGAGTCTTTCTATGTAAAGTAGAGAAGTACAGAATTCAATTGTATTACAGGCCCGGAGTTAAATTTATTTAACTTTGGGCTTGTTCTTTTGAATGATTAAAGGGATAATGAATACAGTTTATAGGCAGCTTTCAGAAGCAGAGATAGAAGACATATCTTCTCGGATACTATTTGAGGATAATCACTTTCTTATCTTTAACAAGCGCAGCGGAGAAATTGTGCAAGGCGATAAAACCGGTGATGAGCCTCTTAGCGAAACTCTTAAAGCATTCATATCTCAGCGCGACAAAAAGGCTGGGCAAGTGTTTATGGGGGTTGCCCATCGTTTAGACAGGCCTGTTAGCGGTGCTGTTATCTTTGCAAAAACTTCAAAGGGTCTTGAGCGAATCAATGCGATGCTCAAAGCCGGTGAGGTGCATAAAACTTATTGGGCTTTAGTTCAAAAGAATGATTCTTTATCAGAAATTTCTTCAGTTAGTAATGAAGGCTGGATAGAACTTAAAAATTATCTATATCGCGATGAGAAAAAAAACAAATCTTATGTTTTTCGTGGTACTGGGAGGCCTGCATCGGGATACAAGGAGGCAGTATTACAATATCGTGTCCTGAGGATATTGGATAATTATATTCTACTGGGAATTAGACTCTTGACAGGTAGGCATCATCAGATAAGATGTCAGCTCTCTGCTATAGGTTGTCCTATTAAAGGCGATCTAAAATATGGGGCAAGGCGTTCCAATAAAGATGGGTCTATATGCCTTCATGCCAGAAGCTTGGAATTTGTCCACCCCATA
The DNA here is from genome assembly GCA_002372015.1 of Bacteroidales bacterium UBA3709. GTDB lineage: Bacteria > Bacteroidota > Bacteroidia > Bacteroidales > UBA932 > Egerieousia. Next base: position 3,716 of record DFIA01000014.1, read on the forward strand.
GGGCGCAAAGATGCCAGAGGAGAATCAACCGGCAACAACCGGCTTGTAAGCGTGGAAGCGCCACTCCAGGGAGAGATGCTCCGCTTGTTAAGGCAGTGAAATGCCGCAGCTTGTTGGATGAGCAAAGCGTTGCTGTTTGTTGGAGAAATGTAGCGTTTTTTTGAATATAGAATAGTTACATTGTTGATAATTACAATTTTCTGCTTATGAAACGTGCTGTAATAATGGGTGCTACATCCGGAATAGGATGGGAGGTTGCAACAATTCTTGCAAGCAAAGGGTGGAGTCTTGGTATAGCCGGTAGGCGAGAAGATAAACTGAAAGAGCTTCGTCTGTTGTGTCTTCAGCGGGCTGAAATTGTGAGCGGCTCCTCTGCTGCCGATGATACAGTGGGCGAGGTGGCGTGTGAGAATATGGTAGTTACAACTTCGCAGATGGTTGAGTATCAGATTATAGATATAGAAAAAGAGGAAGCTCCGCAACTACTTCATCAGCTCATAAGTAGGATAGGGGGAATGGATTTATACTTTCATACATCGGGAGTAGGTTCGCATAATAAAGAGTTAGAACCATTAGTGGAGTTGCAAACCTGTTCTACAAATGTTCTTGGGTTTACTCGTATGATAGATACGGCGTGGCACTATTTTAAGACTGTTCAGGAACAGTTATATGTGTCTGAAAATGCGGGTAATAGTGATGGCGGATTGGGGTTTGCCGGCAATGAGGCGAAAGCTGTCAAGGATAAGCTGAATGTTGCAGATGATGAGCGGAGTGTTGCCGGTGATGAACTGGGAATTGCCAGTGATAGAGGGAGTGTTGCTGATGATGAGCGGAGTGTTGCCGGTGATGAACGGAGTGTTGCCGGTGATGAACTGGGAATTGCCAGTGATAGAGGGAGTGTTGCTGATGATGGACGGAGTGTTGCTGATGATAGACGGAGTGTTGTTAATAATAAGCCGCGAATAGCTGATGATAAGCCTATGAGCGGTGGTAATAGACCGAAAATAGGCGACTGTATGAGTTACGGGCATATAGCCGTTATAAGTTCTATTGCCGGAGTAAAGGGGCTTGGGCCAGCTCCTTCCTACTCTGCAACCAAGCACTTTAATAACACTTACATACAGGCGCTTGCACAACTCTCTCGTAATGTACGCTTAAATTTGCCTGATGCGCAAAAGGTGAAACTAAAAATTTACTTTACCGACATACGCCCGGGCTTTATAGATACACCGCTTTTAGATACTTCTAAGTATCATTACCCTATGTTGATGAGCGTAGATAAAGTGGCACGAAAAATAGTTAGGGCTATTGAGAGAAAACAGAGGGTAGTTGTTATAGATTGGAGATATAGAATTTTGGTGTTCTTTTGGCGGCTGATACCCAACTTTATTTGGGAGAGGATAAGATTGTAGCAGTTCTGCCGGCAATATTCTATAGCCTTCTGTAAAGTCTGTAGTCTTCTGCAAAGTCTGTAATCGTCTGTAAAGTTCACTTTTTGTGGATATTGTAACTACATCTTATATTCAATGCACTAATTGGTAATAGTTTATATGCAATACAGCAGTTGATAATAGTTAATATTCTATGCCGCAATTAGCGATAGCCAGTTAACCTCATCCGTAAAAGCCTTTATTGCGTATGTATGCAGTGCAGTACTTGGCAGTAGTTTATATGCAATACAGCAGTTGATAATAGTTAATACTCTATGCCGTAATTAGCGATAGCCCGTTAACCTCATCCGTAAAAGCCTTTATTGCGTATGTATGCAGTGTAGTACTTGGCAGTAGTTTATATGCAATGTAGCACTTGGGAATACTTAATACTCGATACAGCAATTAGCGATAGCCTGTTAACCTCATCCGTAAAAGCCTTTATTGCGTATGTATGCAGTGCAGTACTTGGCAGTAGTTTATATGCAATGTAGCACTTGGGAATACTTAATACTCGATACAGCAATTAGCGATAGCCCGTTAACCTCATCCGTAAACGTAAAAGCCTTTATTGCGTATGTATGCAGTGCACTACTTGGCAGTAGTTTATATGCAATGTAGCACTTGGGAATACTTAATACTCGATACAGCAATTAGCGATAGCCCGTTACACTTGCCCGTTTCTTATTTGAGTTGAGGAGATATTATTCAGCGGAGCTTCGCCAAGATAGGTGGCTTTGTATTTGCGGCACAAAGTTTTTACTCTATATCCGCTTCTCGGATAAACAATTACAGAAAACTCTTTAAGTAACTCTTCTCCGCGATACCAGTTAGGCATGCTCTTTATACTATCTGCGCCTACTACTAAAATGTACTCGGTATCTGGATTTCTCTTTTGCAATTCCTTTATGGTATTGTAGGTATATAACGGCTCGGGTAAATTAAATTCTATGTCGTTGATAGTTACTTTATTGCATAATATTCTCGATGCGATTAGGGCACCCCGTTTCCATACCTTGCTGTTTCTTGCCGGATGGTAGAGCCTTAACGAGTTGTGCATGGCAGGGGCACTCAGTAAAGCGTTTCTTTCTTTGATTTTTATGCTTAAATCTTTATTGAAGAGCCTTATAGCCTTTTTCAGGGATGCAAGTCTTGTTTGCGGGTGCAATAGTATATTTCTGTCTTTGAATGGATTATGCGGGCTTAATATCATCTCAAATCTGTCTATGCAGAAGTTCAGAATGATGTACTCCGCAATACCTAAGTGCCCATAGTGGAGGGGGTTAAAAGAACCGAAATACAATGCAACTCTTTTCATCCCTGAGCTAATGTTTTTGGGCTTTCTTATTGGCGGCAGTGATTTTCTTGGCTGCTACTTCTTTAGCGATTGCCGCTTTTTTAGAAGCTGTGGCTCTTTTAGTGCTAGCGGTTGTTTTTGCGGCCGGCGTATTGGTTGCTGTTGCTTTTTTTGAGGCTATCCGCTTTGGCTTTAGGCCTGTAAATAGTTTTACGAGTCTTTCTGCCTTAGCAAAAGATTCATCGAGAATATCGTTTACCAAAACAGCGTCAAACTTAGCAGCGTATGTCATTTCTTCTGCTGCTTTTGCAACCCTTGTACGTATTGCCTCTTCAGAATCGGTTCCGCGTGCCCTAAGTCTCTGCTCCATCACTTCAAGGGATGGTGGTTGTATGAAAACGGTAAAAGCCTGCTCGCCGAATATTTTCTTTATGTTTACTCCGCCCTTTACATCAACGTCAAACATTATTACATTGCCTTTTGCCCAAATACGCTCAACCTCACTCTTTAAGGTGCCGTAGAATGAGCCTGGATATACTTCCTCATACTCCACAAATTCCTTGTTCTTAATTTTCTCCTTGAACTCTTTGGCGGATAGAAAATAGTAATCTTTGCCGTTTACTTCTTTGCCTCTGGGAGCACGAGAGGTTGCAGATACGGAAAACTCAAGTTTGCTGAAGGTCTTGAGAAGATGCGTTACTATTGTTGTTTTCCCTGCACCGCTGGGAGCAGAAAACACCATTACTTTCTTATCCTTGTTCATATCGGAATTTAATATATGTTTGTTGTAATGCAAATATAACAACCTTTTCGATAAGCCAGATGAGCAAAGACAAGTTCACTTGGATTTGCCATGGCGAGAAACTTTTCGATGAGCTAAATGAGCAAAGCAAAACTTGTTTTAGATTTGCCATGGCGAGAAACTTTTCGATAAGCCAAATGAGCAAAGTAAAACTTGTTTTAGATTTGTCATGGCGAGAAAAGTTCTATAGAAAAGTTGCAGTAAAAAGTTGCGCGAAGACGAACCTTTTCGATAAGCTAAGTGGGCAGCGGCAAGCCTTTTCAGTTATTAAGCAATTGTTTTTCCGCAGGATGATGTCTTTTGGGAGCTGCTATTTTTATCTTCTTGATGGCTTGTGCTGTTGCTGGCCACGCTCTGACCGTGTAAGTGTGGCCATTAGCAAAAATGCGGATAGTGATGCAAGTTCAACATAGAAGTGCAACTTTTCGGAAAAATTTTTATCTTTGCAGCGTGGTGTGCGGCAGGCTTTGAGATTTTAGCCTTGCTGCAATGCAGAGAAAACCAATGGAAAGTCTTGAAAACATATCCGTTTGCCTGTGTAATCCTATCAATGCCAAAGCATTGATAGAAAATACTACGGAGGTGAGGAGTACTAACTTTTTAAAAATCAGTATTTTACAAAACCGACTTCTTGCGGTTTTGGTGTTTTTTGGCAGAGTTTTCCTTTCTTTGCCTGCGGTTCTTGTCAGAGCCTTCCGCTCTTTTTCCGCATTCTTGCTTGAAGCTTTACAGGCTTCTTTTATCAGAGACAACTTTTTCACAGGCACCCAGCCATGCAACAGATAGGCACCCAGCCATGCAACCTGATGGGCTAACAGACAGTTAACAGGTAACAGCCAACAGATAAATCAAAAGTAAGTATTAAGGGAATAGATGCACACATTAGTAAAAACACTGACACAAATGATATCAAACATTAACGTCGTGAAACACACTACATTCAAACAAAAACTGAGAGGTTTTCTTTTGGCAGTGGTTTATCCGGCCATCTTTCTTGCCTCATTGGCGTTGCTTTTATTTCTGTCTTCCGGCTGCAGCAAGGAAGACTCCGCCCCTTCTCCTAATAAGATTGTGAGCAATGTTGACGGCATTACATTCCGCATTGGTGCTGCAGGTATAGCCAGCACTGCTCCGGGCACCAAGTCAGTTGCTCCGGGCACCAGGTCAGCTGTGGCTGAATCCGGTGCTAAGCCAGGTGTCGCTGAGGCAGCTTCCGAAAGCCTTTCAGAGTATGACGAGCGTTTTGAGGTATCGTCAGAGCTGATCTTGGGCACTCCCGGCGGTGCAGGCAAGGTTAAATCTCCTTTGTCCGGTTCTCCTTCCGAGCAGTCCTCCCACCTGAAATACAGCGGTGAGCGCAACTATACTGTAACCATAGCTGGCAGCAGTTACAAGTACGAGAGCATTAACTGGGAAGAGGGCGATGAAATCAGCATAGGTATGGCCAACCTTGCCGACAATGCCCCTTATGATTTCATAGATTTCAGAATTACCGGCGTAACCCCGAGCGACCCTGGCAGCGGCACTGTGCAGAGCCGCGCAAGCATAGAGACATCAGACTATTCTGTCAAAGGTTTGCGCTGGAGTGCAGGCGATGGGGAAGAAAACATCAGCAAAAGCCCGTCTCCTTTCAGCCGTCTTGAATGGGACAACGCCCCGTTGGGTGCGTCCTTCTTTGCTTTCTGGCCCAAGCTCTCCTCCGGTGGCCGTGTTCCAACTTACGTCAGCACCTATCCTTCCGGCAGCGGCAACCATGGCCTTACCACCAGATACACCATTCCTGAAACTCAGTACTGTACTTTGGACGGCGGCGTTTCCGGCACCAAGCTTTACCGTCCGGATATGACTTACGCCCATATGGTAGCCAGTGACATTGTTTACGGCTCTGGCTCCGACGTGCGCCTTACATTCTATCCTGAGTTCACTGCCTTTGAGTTCATCCTCAAGAATGAAACCTCCACCCTTATGCAGCTCAAGAGCGTAACCTTAAGCAGTCTTGAGAGCTATCTGGCAGGAGATTTCATGAGCAACTGCCATATAGAAAACACCCCTTCGGACAAGGGTTTTTACCGTGAGATACATGCCGGCAGCAGCAATTCCAGGTCTGTTACCCTTAAATTCAAGGAGGGGACAGCCGTTAAAGATTATGTAGATTTGGGTAGCGATGGTTTGCAGTTTACCATTTTGGCAGGTGCGGCGGGAGACAGTTTTAAAGGGAAGACCTCCGGGGGAATAACCAGTTTGGGCACTTCATGCCTTACGGCGTGTAGCGTTCTTCTTGAAATGCGTGTGAGCACAGACGGTGGAGTCACCTGGAGCGATGCCTACCGCCAGCTTGACCTCAGGTGCAACCAAAGCGGAGAGGACAACGGTTCCGACTGGGTGAAGATTCCAACCCGCAGCAAGGTAGTCATTACAAACGTAAGTGTTCCGGAGTCAGTGAGCAAGGGTTTGTTGCAGAAGGAGTTCAGCGTAAGCCCTAGCAAGTCTGTTTATTTCTCACCAGGCAACCTCCAGGCTATGCCAAATGGTTTAGGGACAGCTTCTTCTTGGCGTTTTGCTCCAAGGCAATATGATTACTGCTCTGATTTTGACTATTCCTCCACTTCAGGCGACAACGGTTTCAGCAGTTCAAACACCCACTGGATGGATCTGTTTGCGTGGAGCGGTGAAGAAAACGTTGACGCAACCAAGTGGGGTATAGGGAACAGCGGCGCGAGCGATACTGGGTTCTCCAGCGGTTATGCGACAAGCGATTATAAAGGAAAATTTGTAGATTGGGGCACTAACCTTGACCTTATATCCCAACTTGGTTCAGGCTGGTACACGCTTAGTATGTCTGAATGGCGTTACATACTTGGCAATCAAGACATATTTGGCAGCAGTGCATATACAGGCGGTATAGAAAATATGCCTTGCCGTAAAGATGCAAATATCAAGCGTGGACTTGCCACCGTAGGCAAAGTTAAGGGTCTTGTAATTCTTCCGGATGAATGGACTCTTCCACGCAACTGCAAATTTGAACCAACTCTGTCTTCCTTTGATGTAAATACATATAGTATTTTTAATGCGTCAGGACACAGCGGCAGCTGGAGTGCTATGGAGCAGGCCGGTGCCGTGTTCCTTCCGGCAGCGGGCTTCCGCCGTCCTGCACGGATTCCACCAGCGGTTCGGAACTCGCAGCAGTGGATTACGCAGATGTGCAGCGACTATAAGTTAGCTTCCTCTGGTAATCGTGAGCCGCTTTTCAATGTATTGAATGTTATGGTTAACAGGATTGATTATAATGATTTTGGTCTGGGGAACGGCGTGGGTTCTATTAATAATGCTGTTTATAGCGCCGCCCGTAGTGTAAGGTTGGTAAAGACAGCGTTTGTCTTTCCCTGAAAAAAGTTGACTCACAAAAATCAAGTAGTCGAGATTTATCAAAAAACCGGTTATTCGGCTTATCGCATTGCAAAGATGGGGCTTGTTCCAGTGGAACGCAAGTCTATTGCAAGTTGCCAGCATAAAGAGCCTGCCCCATTCTCTGACCCTGCTGAGGCTGAGTCCGGGCGGAGCTTTCTCATCATCTTGCTCCTAATCTGGCAAGCAAATACGCGAGACTTTCAGAAAATTGGCTGAATGAACCTGCAGTTTTCTGCCATGCCGTATGCGTTTTCTCTGCGATGCTCATAGCGCTTTCGTAATTTGCGGCAAGCTTGCCGGGTAGGGTTTTTTGTTTATTCCAAATAAGGTTGTATATTTACAAAGCGGAACAAATGCATTTTAATGAATTGGTTTGTTCTGCATAGGATTGTTATTCTGTTAAAAGTGCATTATATTATGGTATCTTACAAAGAATTGGGCCTTGTTAACTCTCGGGAGATGTTTGCAAAGGCCGTTAGAGGTGGGTATGCAATTCCCGCTTTCAACTTTAATAATATGGAACAGTTGCAGGCTATCATAAAGGCCGCAGCAGAAAAGAAATCGCCTGTCATCCTTCAGGTTTCCAAAGGGGCGCGTAATTATGCCAACCAAACCTTGCTGAGATATATGGCTCAGGGTGCGGTGGAATATGCTAAGGAGTTAGGCTGGAAGAATCCCCAGATAGTCCTCCATTTGGACCATGGCGATACTTTTGAGGTATGTAAGAGTTGTGTGGATATGGGCTTTTCTTCAGTGATGATAGATGGCTCTGCACTGCCGTATGACGAAAATGTTGCTCTTACTAAAAAAGTTGTAGAGTATGCTCATCAGTTTGATGTTACGGTAGAGGCTGAACTTGGTGTGCTTGCCGGAGTAGAGGATGAAGTTTCTGCAGAAGAATCTCATTACACTCGTCCTGAGGAAGTTATAGACTTTACTTCTAAAACAGGTTGCGATTCTTTGGCTATCTCTATTGGCACTTCTCACGGTGCCTATAAGTTTAAGCCGGAACAGTGCACAAGAGACCCTAAAACCGGAATTCTCATACCTCCTCCACTGGCATTTGATGTTCTGGAAGAAATAGAGAAGAAGCTTCCAGGTTTCCCTATAGTGCTACATGGTTCATCTTCTGTTCCTCAGGAATATGTTGACA
>DFIA01000051.1:0-19170 GCA_002372015.1 Bacteroidales bacterium UBA3709
TGCTGGGTACCAGGTACAGACCATGCCTCAATAGCTACGGAAACAAAGGTGGTGGCGCGCCTTAAAGAGCGTGGGATAGAAAAGACTGCCCTTACCCGAGAGCAGTTTCTTGAAGAAGCATGGAAGTGGAAGGAAGAACACGGGGGTATTATATTGGAGCAGTTGAAGAAGTTAGGTGCCTCTTGCGATTGGGATCGTACTCGCTTTACCATGGACCCCGAATTAAGCAAAGCGGTGATAAATACATTTGTGTATTTTTATAACAAAGGCTTAATATATAGGGGCGTTAGAATGGTGAACTGGGATCCTGTAGGAAAGACGGCTGTGAGCGATGAAGAAGTTATACACAAAGAAACCAAAAGCCATCTGTATTATCTGCGCTACTTTATCAGCGATTGCGGCAAACCATCTAAGGATTATATTGTTATAGCAACAACCCGTCCGGAAACCATAATGGCAGATGCTGCCGTGTGTATAAATCCGAACGATGAACGATATCATCATCTGAAAGGGAAAAAAATTCTGATACCACTGATAAATAAAGAAATCAGCATCATAGAAGACGATTATGTTACTATGGATTTTGGTACCGGATGCCTTAAAGTTACTCCGGCTCACGATATAAATGATTACGAAATAGGATTGAGGCACCACTTGCCGGTACTTGATATAATAGACGATAGCGGCTGCCTGAACGAAAAGGCACAGATTCTTGTAGGCATGGAGAGATTTCAGGCCAGAAAGAAGATTGTTAAAATGCTGGAAGAAGCCGGGCATATAGAGAAAATAGAAGATTATATATCGCCAGTGGGTCATTCAGAAAGAACAGATGCTGTTATAGAACCTAAATTGAGCTTGCAGTGGTTTTTAAAAATGGAAGACCTTGCCAAGAGAGCCCTTGAGAGCGTAGAGGCGGGCAGGGTTAAATTGATACCCGATAGGTTCAGCAACACATATAAGCATTGGATGGAAACGGTAAGAGATTGGTGTATATCGCGCCAGCTCTGGTGGGGACAGCAGATACCGGCCTATTATACTCCCGATGGTCAATGCTTTGTAGCGGCCACAAAAGAAGCTGCCTTTGAACTGGCTAAACCGCAGTATCCAAGTCTGAAAAAGGAAGACTTGCGGCAAGATGAAGATGTACTTGATACCTGGTTTTCTTCGTGGCTGTGGCCTATATCTGTATTCGATCCTAAGAAGCCTGGTTTTCCTGATAAAGCTCCAAACACCGAACTAACTTATTATTATCCTACTAACGATTTGGTAACAGCACCGGATATACTTTTCTTCTGGGTAGCCAGAATGATTATGGCCGGAAATGAGTTTTTGGGTAAAGAACCTTTTTCCAATGTATATCTTACCGGTATCGTGAGAGATAAGTTAGGCAGAAAAATGTCTAAGACATTAGGGAATTCTCCAGATCCTTTATTACTGATTAAACAGTATGGTGCAGATGCCGTGAGAATTGGTATGCTTTTGTGCTCATCTGCCGGTAATGATATTTTCTTTGATGAATCGCAGGTTGAGCAAGGAAGGAATTTTTGTAATAAAATATGGAATGCCTTTAGGCTAATAAAGGGCTGGGAAGTAGATATAGAAGCAAAACCAGCAGAAGCGGCTTCAAAAGCAGTGGAATGGTTTGATAATCTTGTAAATAAATCTATTGAGGTTATAGAAGACCATTATTCAAAATTCAGGATATCAGACGCAACCATGACAATCTATAAACTGTTCTGGGACGACTTTTGTGCTTGGTACTTAGAAGCTGTGAAGCCTTCTTTCGGGCAGAAGATAGATAAGGCTACTTATGACAAGACTATAGGATATTTTGATACTCTGTTGAAGCTGTTACATCCGCTGATGCCTTTTATAACAGAGGAACTATGGCATAATATAGCCGAAAGAAAAGAGGGAGCCACTATTATGTTAGAAAAGATGCCGGTGGCTGCACAATTTACCAGCACTGTATTATCAGATTTTGAAATAGTAAGAGGTTGTGTTACTGCTATCCGAAATATACGACAGAGTAGGCAAATTTCTCCTAAGCAAACACTTGAACTTCTTGTGAGGGAGCCTTTTGAAACTAAATTTGGTGCTCTCATCGCAAAGTTGGCTAACATTTCAAAGTTTACTTCGGTAGGTAAGTTCGATTCGAACACAACAGGTGTGAGCTTTATAGTAGGTGCCACAGAGTTCTTTGTGCCTATAGCAGTAGATACACAGGCAGAAATAGCAAAGATTACAGCCGAAATAGAGCGGTATAACAGCTTTTTGGCCTCAGTAAGAAAGAAACTCTCTAACGAGAAATTTGTTTCCAGTGCTCCTAAAGCAGTTGTAGATCTGGAAAGAAAGAAAGAAAGTGATGCTACAGAAAAGTTAAAGACGCTGAATGAACTCCTTCAAAGGATTAAATAACAACCAAGTAGAAGAAAGTCGCCGACAATTCGGTGCCAACACCTTAACTCCCCCAAAGAGAGAGAGCTGGTGGATTTTACTACTAAGTAAATTCAAAGATCCGCTAATAATAGTATTGAGCATAGCGGCCCTAATTTCTATCGTAATCTCATTGTCTTTTGGCAGAGGCTCATTATTAGAAAGTTCGGGCATAATTTTAGCAATAATACTTGCCACACTTGTTTCTTTCATTAACGAGTGGAAAGCCGGTAAAGAATTTGATATCCTTAACAAAATTAACGACGAATCTCTTGTTAAAGTTATAAGGACGGATGATGCAGGAAGTTCTAAAGTTACGCAGGTATCAAAGTCTGATATTGTAGTTGGAGACTATGTCATACTTCAGATAGGTGATGAAGTGCCTGCAGACGGAAAAGTTGTAGAAGCGGTTGATTTGAAGATAGATGAATCGAGCTTGAATGGCGAATCTAAGCCTTCATCAAAAACTGCAACGCATGTAGAGACATATTCCACCGCTTATTCTCCTAACAAACTTTTCAGGGGCACAACAGTGAGTTTAGGAGAAGGTGTTATGTGCGTAGAAGCTGTGGGAGATGCTACAGAAATAGGCAAAACGGCGCGTAGTGCAAGCGAGGTTACGGGTGTGGTAACTCCTTTATCCAAACAGCTTGGTAAACTTGGGGCAAACATTGGTAAGATAGGTGTGAGCGTTTCTATATTAGTGTTTATAGCGTTGTTCATTTACGAATGGCATCATGGCGGCATATCACTTTCTACTCAAGAAGGGCTGAGCCACATTATCACTATGTTTATGTTTGCGGTTACGCTCATAGTGATGGCCGTACCCGAGGGTTTACCTATGAGTATATCTTTGGCTCTGGCATATAGCATGCGCAAGATGACTTCGCAGAACACCCTTGTCAGAAAGATGCATGCTTGTGAAACAATGGGGGCGGCTACAGTTATTTGTACAGACAAAACCGGTACACTCACCCAAAACAAGATGAAGGTGGCATATTGCACATTCGCTAAGGCCGATGAATTTGCAAATGCTGCCAGTCTTAATTCTACTGCATATTTAGAAGGCACTAATGTAATAGGCAACCATACCGAAGGAGCACTGCTGCTCCATCTGAGAGACCTTGGATATACATATACTGATATCAGGCAGGCCTATACAGTATTAGAGAGAATACCGTTCTCATCTTCTCTAAAATATATGGCAACGGCCGTGGCCGGAGGTGAGGGTAAAGCAATTTATGTAAAAGGCTCGCCTGAAACAATTTTAACCTTCTGTACTTTGCCTTCTGAGCAAGTTACTGAACAACTGAAGCAGATTTCTGCTTATCAGCAAAGAGGTATGCGTTGCATTGCTTTTTGTCATAGAGTATTCAACACTTATGAAGGCAGCCTTTCCGACAATTTGTCTGCCATGCAGTATGATGGTTTTGTGGCAATTGAAGACCCTGTGAGAGAAGATGTACCCGCTGCTATAAAGAAGTGTGAGGAAGCCGGCATCGCCATAAAAATCATAACAGGCGATAATACATTAACAGCCATAGAAATAGCACGTCAGTCCACCCTATGGAAAGAGTCAGATACTATAGAAAAGAACTCTATTACCGGACCGGAATTTTCTGCCATGTCTGACGAACAGCTCCTAAGCAGGATTCCTGATATCAAAGTTATGTCCAGAGCCAAGCCAGAAGATAAGATGCGCTTGGTTAAGCTATTGGAGCAGATGGGAGAAGTGGTGGCCGTTACGGGCGATGGTACAAACGATGCCCCGGCCTTGAATTATGCTAATGTAGGTTTAAGTATGGGTAGCGGAACATCCGTGGCTAAAGAAAGCTCCGATATAATCATACTTGACGATTCTTTTTCTACAGTGGTTTCTGCCGTAGAATGGGGTAGAAGTATTTACCGTAATATTCAGCGATTTATATATTTTCAACTCTCGGTTAATGTTGCCGCTTTACTTACCGCAATAGCCGGCCCTCTGTTGCTGAAGGAAGAATATCCTCTTACAATAATCCAGATACTATGGATTAACCTTATAATGGATACACTGGCCGCTATAGCCTTGGCCTCTGAACCTAAAGATCCGAAAGTGATGAAAGATGCTCCGCGAGCTATCGGAGATTCCATCATTACTCGGGATATGGGAATCAAGATATTAGTAACCGGAGTGGGGATGTTTCTTGCTGCTCTTCTCTATATGTTTATAGACCGCCATTCCCCCGGCAGCCCCGGCTATTCTAAATTTCTGTGTATCTTCTTTACAGGCTTTGTTATGATGCAAATGTGGAATTTGCTGAATGCAAGGGTAATGGGTACGGATAGGTGGTTCTTCTCCAGAATCTTCTCCAATAGGAACTTTATAGTAGTATTCTTGCTAATATTCTTATTACAGGTTCTCATTGTAGAAATTATGCCGGGTGAGCTTTTTAGAACAGTACAACTGGATTTTCTCGTATGGCTGAAAATTATTCTGCTAACCTCCTTTGTTCTCATTCTTGGACAAGCCTTGAGATTATTGAAAAAACATAAATAATACAATGAAAACTCTTCTTTTATTCGGTTCTCTTGGATGGGGTGAGATTCTAATAATTCTTCTAATTATCCTCTTGCTGTTGTCCTTACCTCTCATATTTGTTATACTTGCCTTGAGATTATTGAAAAAACATAAGAACCAAAATCCTATAGAGTAATGTATATATCTGAATATAAACTGGATGTCAGATACTATGAAACAGATACCATGGGCATAGTACATCACTCAAACTATGTTCGTTTCTTTGAGTGCGGCAGAAATGCCATGATGAAAGAGTTAGGAATACCCATAGAATATATGGAAACGCAACATATAATGTTGCCAGTGGTGAGTTTGGATATACATTATAAACATCCATCAAAAATGGGTGATACTCTAACCATTATCACAGCAGTAGAAAAAATGCCGCAGGCAAAGGTTACCATGAGTCAGAAAATTGTTAATCAGCACGGAACATTGGTTTGCTATGGAACGGTAGTAGTATGTTTTATCGATTCAGAAACCAGACTTCCTGTGAGAGCACCAAAGTTTTTTCATGATAAAATAGCCCCTTACTTTCCCTAAGCGAATGCTCATGTTTTGAGGAAAAAGGTTAAATTTGCACAACGGAGGAAACAACAAAAACTATAATACAATGAAAACTCTTCTTTTATTCGGTTCTCTTGGATGGGGTGAGATTCTAATAATTCTTCTAATTATCCTCTTGCTGTTTGGCGGAAGGAAGATTCCGGAACTCATGAGAGGCATCGGCAAAGGAATCAAGAGCTTTAAGGAGGGAGTCAAGGGCGTTGAGAACGACCTTAAAGACGAAGAACTTAACAACACCGTTAAGAATATCAAGAAAGATATAGAAAATTAAATCTTCTTCCCTTGAGCGAGAAGAGCATGACATTCTGGGAGCATTTGGATGAGCTGAGGAAAGTTCTGTTCCGTTCGGCCATTGTTCTTGTGGCAGTAGCACTCGCCCTTTTCTTGTTCAAGGATTTTATGTTTTCCATAGTATTTGCTCCTTCCGATGGCAACTTTGTGCTATACAGATTTGCCGATTATCTGTTGGGGCTTATGGGTAGGCCTGCACTTGAACCGTTCAAATTGAGCCTGATAAACATAGACTTGCCCGCACAGTTTTTTATTCATATCAGCACCTCTTTTTATTTTGCCTTGGTACTGTGTACTCCTTTTATACTCTACCAGTTGTGGACATTTGTAAGCCCTGCATTATACCCGCGTGAAAGGAGGGCGGCAGTAAAGGCTTTTGCACTGGCAGCCTTTTTCTTCTATGCTGGTGTATTGGTAGGATATTTTCTTCTTTTCCCTCTTACCCTTAGGTTTTTAGGAACATATCAGGTAATGGAAGAGGTAACCAATCAGATTTCTCTGAAATCATATATATCTACCTTTTTCTCCCTGATACTTATTATGGGGGGGGTGTTTGAACTTCCGGTAGTTGCTGCGTTGCTATCAAAATTCGGCCTGATATATAGGCATACTCTCCAAAAGTATCGCCGACACGCTTTTGTAGTGTTGCTGATAATAGCAGCTATAATTACACCTACAGGCGATCCGTTTACCCTTATGGCAGTGGGTCTGCCACTTTATGCTCTTTACGAAGTTAGTATAATTATGTGCAGGCGCAGGAGGCCGGAAACTGATTAAGATTAGGAAGAATAGTGAGCAATGAGTAAAGGATAAGAATAAAGGATAAGAGTAAAGGATAAGAGTAAAGGAGGGTAGATAATGATAACCGTAAACGATTTGACACTATCGTGGGGCGCATTCACGCTTTTAGATCATATTAACATTCATATTGGCGACAATGAAAAGGTAGGACTTGTAGGTAAAAATGGAGCTGGTAAATCTACTCTCCTGAAGCTTATCTTGGGAGAAGTATCGCCCACCTCTGGCACAATAACTAAAACGAAGGGCGAACGAGTAGGCTATTTACCTCAGCAAATGGCTCATGCAAAAGACAAAACAGTAATGGAAGAAACCATGAGGGCTTTTGATGAACTGTTTTCTCTACACAAAAAGATAGACAATATAGCACAAGAACTTTCTGAAAGAACAGATTATCAGTCTAACTCTTATAATAATCTTATAGTAGAACTTAATAATCTTCAAGACAAGGTATCGATATTAGAAAGCGAACCGCCACAAAGTCAGGCAGAAAAAGTCTTATTGGGATTAGGTTTTAAGAGCTGGGAATTTAACCGTCCTACAAAGGAATTGAGCCAAGGCTGGAATATGAGAATTGAATTGGCTAAGATTCTTCTGTCAAGCCCCGATATTCTATTGTTGGATGAGCCTACAAATCACCTTGATATAGAATCTATTCAGTGGTTTGAAGATTATCTGAAAACATTCAGAGGTTCGGTTTTGATTATTTCTCACGACCGTAAGTTCTTAGATAACATTACCTGCAGAACTATAGAGATAATGTTAGGCAAGATACACGATTACAAAGTTCCTTACTCAAAGTATAAAGTTCTGCGACAAGAGAGAATGGAGCAGCAGCGGGCAGCATATCAGAACCAGCAGAAGATGATAGAAAAAACTGAGGAATTTATAGAAAGGTTCAGATACAAAGCCACAAAAAGTAATCAAGTACAGAGCCGGATAAAGGCATTGAACAAATTAGACCGCATAGAAATAGACCTTGAGGAAAAAGCTGCCATAAATGTAAAATTTCCGCCGGCTCCAAGAAGCGGGCAGGTGGTTTTTAAAAGTGAAGATTTGTCTATTGGATATGGTAATAAGCAAATAGCATCTAAGATAAATATAACTATAGAACGAGGAGAGAAGGTGGCGTTTGTGGGTAGAAACGGAGAAGGTAAAACAACTATGATGAAGGTAGTTATAGGGGAGTTGGAGGCGTTGGCAGGCAAGGCGGAAAAAGGCTACAATGTGGCACTTGGTTATTATGCACAAAACCAAGAAGAAATTTTAGATAAGAACGAAACAGTGTATTCTACTCTGGAAAATGTGGCACCGGGGGAGTATAGGCAGAGACTGAGAGATATATTGGGAGCATTCTTGTTCAAGGGAGAAGATGTAGATAAAAAGGTTGCTGTACTGAGTGGGGGAGAAAGGGCGAGGTTGGCAGTAGCAAAGTTGATTCTCAAACCATATAATTTGCTTGCCTTGGATGAGCCTACTAATCACATGGATATACAGAGTAAAGATATTTTAAAGCAGGCTCTGATGAGTTACGATGGCACGCTAATTATAGTATCTCACGATAGAGATTTTCTTAACGGCTTGGTAGATAAGGTGTATGAGTTTAAGGATGGTAAGGTAAAAGAACATCTCGGAGGTATAGAAACTTATCTGGAACACGTAAAGAGAGATGTTATAAAACAGCAGCCGATATCGCAGACAAAGAGCTCACAAGATGAGCAGTCTCCAAAGCAATCAGAGGTAACAGATTCCACTCTTGCAAGGCTCGCAGCAAAGGAGGAGAGGAAGAAGAGGAAAGATTTGGAAAAGCTTGAAAATGAAATTACAGACTTGGATTACAAAATAGCCGAATTGGAACTTGCGCTTTCGGTTACAACCTCGGCCGAACAGATAGCGGCTTTATCGGAAGAATATGCAAAGTTAAAGCAGGAGCGAGATAAGAAAATGGATAAATGGAGTGAAATAGCTTAACTACAAGCTCTTAAAATAGATAATATAGCAGCACCTGCCATTGCAACATTGAGCGATTCGCAGCCTTGTTTATCGCCTGTAGATTTTTCTCTGCCAGTCTTGTCAAAAGAAGGAATGAGTATGTGCTTTTGGGGCTCTATCAGTGAAGCTACTTTGCCGGAAATACCAAAGGACTCACTGCCTAAAACCACAGCGCATCCTGCTTGCATTGTTGATAATATATTTCTGTTTGATGTTATAGATTTACCATCTAAGAAGGTGCCGAAAACAGGTATGCCAATACGCTCAACTATAGTTATAGTGCTGCATAAATTGCCATAAAGAACAGGAACTCTGAATATTGCACCCATTGTAGCCTGAACCGTTTTAGGATTATACAGTTCTACACAGTTTTCTGAACAAAAAACAGCCGAAATCCCAAACCAATCAGCAAGGCGAATAATGGTTCCCATATTACCCGGGTCTTTTATTCCATCCAGCATCAGGTATATATTGCCCTTGGTAAGTTTGATTTCTTCCATTAAGATGTGCTTTTGCCTAACTACAGCTAGTATGGGAGAAGGGGATGCGAGAGACGATATCCGACTCATGGCATTTTCTCCAATCTCATCTCTGCGATATATTTTTTCTATTTCAAAATCTGATGCAATAGCCTCTGCTACAAGTTTATCTCCCTCTACTACAAAGAGAGAGGTTTGCAGGCGTTGTTTTTTCTGCTGCAAAGACTTAATGAATTTTATTTGAGAAACCGAAATCGACATATAGTACAGGCCTGAATATCAAGTGCAAAATCAATACCCCAATATCTTTAACATGCTCTTGTAAGATTGCTCTTTGCTAAAGAGTTTGGTAGTATAGTCGCCATTTTCGTCTTTGTCTATTATCACATGTTTTGGTGCCGGAATCAGGCAGTGCTGTATGCCGCCGTAGCCGGCTATAGATTCTTGATATGCTCCTGTATGGAAGAAGCCTATGTACAGAGGATCTTTTGCGTGGCCTCCTTCTGCAATAGGAAGGAAAATTGCATTTGAGTGTGCCTCTGCATTGTAGTAATCCTCAGAGTCGCAGGTTAATCCCCCAAGGAATACTCGTTGATACTGGCATTCCCATTTATTTATAGGTAGCATTATAAACCTTTTTTTTATGCCCCATATATCTGGCAGAGTTGTCATAAAGGAGCTGTCTATCATATACCATCGCTCTCTGTCGTTCTGCTGCTTAACATCCAGAACTTCATAGATTGTAGCCCCACTTTCTCCAACCGTAAAACTACCGAACTCCGAGAATATCTGAGGTTCGGCAATACCTCGCTGATTGCATATTGTCTTAATCTGCGATATTACTTCTTCGGTCATATACTCGTAGTCGTAGTCTGCCACTAAAGAAGATTTGATAGGGAAGCCGCCTCCTATATTCAGAGAATCTAAATCTGGGCAAACGGCCTTTAAATCGCAATAGACATTAACACATTTAGACAGTTCATTCCAATAATAAGCGTTGTCTTTGATGCCTGTATTGATAAAAAAGTGCAGCATCTTTAACGAGAACTTACTGTTTTTAGATATCTTGTTTTTGTAGAAAGGTACAATGTCTGAATAGCGTATTCCTAAACGAGAAGTATAAAACTCAAACTTAGGTTCTTCTTCAGAAGCTATTCGTATGCCTATATCGCATCTGCCATTAATGGCTTTGTCTAAATCTTCAAATTCTCCCATATTATCCAAAACGGGGATGATGTTTTTCCAGCCATCATTACACTTTGCAGCAATGTTTTCTATGTAAAGATCTTTCTTATATCCATTGCATACAATCATTATGTCTTTGTTTATCAGGCCTTCTTCGTAGAGAGAGTCAACTAAGTTAAAATCAAAGGCAGAAGAGGTTTCGAGGTGTATGTCGTTCTTGAGTGCTTCTTGAAGAACAAATGCAAAATGAGAACTTTTTGTACAGTAGCAATAGTGATATGCGCCCTTGTAATCCACTTTGGCCATAGCTACATTAAACATTCTCTTAGCCCTCTGAATCTGGCTGGAGATTTTAGGCAGGTATGTTATTTTCAGCGGTGTACCATATTGGTCTATTACATCCATCATTGGTATATCGTGGAAGAAAAGATTACCGTTTTCTACTCTAAATTCGTCCTGTGGCCAGTCGAAGGTTTGTTCAACTAAGTTAATGTACTTGTTCTTCATAATAGTATATCCGAGTAAGTTACTTTAGTATATTTTTATCAACTCAGCTTACCTGAATTAACTTTACGATGCAAATATATCTAATCTTGGATATATTTGTTAGTTTTTGAGTAAATTTGAAGCCTACTATGAAGATTTTAGCAAAAATACTTGCCTTATTGCCGCTGTGTTGCCTTCTTACGGCTTGCAGCATGACAAGAGTTATTCCCGAGGGGCAGAGTATGCTTAAATCTAATGATGTTGTATTTACCACAAGCAAACCAGACGAATTATCTGATTTGAATAAATACATAAAGCAAACTCCCAACAAAGGTATTTTTGGCTATCAGTTTAGGGTTGCTTTGTACAACACAGGTAAAGGTAGTGGTAAGGGTTGGGATAAAATAGCCGAAAGATTGGGGAATCCTCCTTTAATCTTCGACCAAGGTTTAATGGACGCCTCTGTTAAAAATATATTGAATCACATGCAATTCAAGGGTTTCTACAACTCAAAGGTAGAGGCTAACTTTGCTACTGAGGATAAAAAGACCAAGGTTGTTTATACTGTTACTCCCGGCAAAAGATATCTGATAGATTCTATTTCCTACTCGATAGTGGATGCAGATCTGCATAATTTGGTAGAAGCTAACAAGGTGAATTCTCTGATTAAGGTTAATGATTACCTGTCTGCCGATATGCTCGACAAAGAATCTGAGCGTCTGTCTAAAATTTTCAGAGATTACGGATTCTTTGGCTTTGACAAGGGCTTCTTCTTCTTTACCGCAGACACATTAGCTCATAATGGCAAAAGCCACATAGATATAGCCATAAAAGATTATTTAAGAAGCGAGGATGAAGAAGACAGCCGTCCACATAATATATTTTCTTTTGACAGCGTCTTTGTTACTTCTGTACGCTCTTTTCAGCAAAATAGGAACATGCGCGTAGAAAACGACTCTGCTTCTATTTTCAGGAGAGATTCGCTACTGCGAGTTTGGAGAAATCAAACAGATACTATTGCGTATAAGAATATCAATATAGTAAAATTTAATCCAGCTGGCGATCTTGTGAGAGAACGTGTATTAAACAGACTAAATCTGATTACCCCGGGCTCTCAATATGATGAAAGCAAGGTAGAAGCTACATACGCCAGATTCTCTTCGTTGAATATGTTTTCCAGCGTAAATATTCAGCAGCAGCCATTGGATTCTTCTAAAATCAAGACCACCATAATGTTGCAAGCCTCCAACCTCCAAGGCTTCAAACTCAATTTAGAAGGCTCTACAAATGCCAATGGTCTGTTGGGTATTTCTCCTGCAGTTTCTTATTTTCATAAAAATTTGTTTAGGGGTGCGGAGCTTCTTACTGTTAGCGTAATGGGTGATTTTCAGTTTAAACCGCGCACAAATATTCACTCTACCGAATTAGGTGTGAATGTTACTTTAGATATACCTAAATTTATTTTTGCTCCGGACAAATGGTTTAGATCTAAGAGAATACCGCACACAGAGATAAGTGCCTCATATAGTTATCAGACCCGTCCAGAATATACCAGAAACATTATTTCCGGTACTTACAACTACACATGGAATGTTCATAATAAGTTGATTATAAAGGCAACACCGCTTAGAGCCAACATAGTGCGTATGTTCAATATGGATACAACCATATTCTCTCTGTCTGATCCTTATATGAAGTATGCCTATTCAGACCATTTCGACATAGGAGTAGGGGCTAGTTTGTACTATGTATCCGACCCTTCTATCAAGCCCGTAAATAACTATTTCTACGTAAGATATAATCTGGATCTTTCTGGCAATGTCTTGAGTTTGTTAAACAAATCGTTAAAACAAAACGAGCGGGGCGAGTATCTTATATGGAATTCTCCTTATTCTCAGTATTTTAGAACAGAAATATCTGCGGTATATACTTTCAAGTTCGGAGGTAATCCAAACAATATGTTGGCTATAAGGGCTTTGGGTGGTATAGGCAAGGGATACGGTAACTCAACAACACTACCTTTGGAAAAGAGATTCTGGGGAGGCGGAGCCTATGGAATGCGTGGTTGGCAGCCAAGAACCTTAGGCCCGGGTTCTGCTCCAAGAGATACTTCTTTTACAATTCCAAATCAGACAGGAGAAATCAGACTTGAGGGGAATATAGAATATAGATTCCCAATATTTTCTATGTTCAATGGCGCTGTTTTTTCTGATGTCGGCAATATTTGGACATTTGACAGAAAAATTTCTTCTTCAAAAGAGATAGACAAAAGGGGAGTGTTCAAGTTCAACGACTTTTACAAACACCTTGCACTTGATTTTGGGGTCGGGTTAAGATTAGATCTCAACTTTGCCCTGATAAGGCTGGATTTAGGATTCAAAACATACAACCCCGCTACGTCAAAATGGATAGGACCTGGCAGGTGGCTACGGCGCGGCAACTATGAGTTTAGCTTTGGCATCGGCTATCCTTTCTGATGCCTATTTCTTGAACTTGTATTTTACAAATAATTCTATAGCTTGATATTCAGCCATGCCTAACTTATCGAAAATTACGGCGGTATTGTGGTTTCTCTCCTCTGCTCTCATCCAAAACTCTCTGGAATCGGAACCAGGGAAAAGAGGATAGTCTTTCTGCGACTGATGACGGAATATGGCAGCTCTCTTGATTTTCACTTCCTCCGGACTGAGCGGTACAGCCATTTCGGCTTCGGCAACATCCCACTCTTGCCATGCCCCTCTGTACATCCATATTCTACAGTCTTTGAACCAAGGTTCGTTTTTCAGCTCCTCACAAGCATAGATTACAGACTGGAAGCAGACTCTATGAGTTCCGTGTGGATCCGATAGGTCTCCGGCAAGAAAAATCTGATGTGGTTTTATGCGCATTAGAAGTTTCTTTACAATATCAATATCCTTCTTGCCAAGAGGCTTTTTCTTAACACCTCCGGTCTCATAGAAAGGTAGAGAAAGAAAGTTTACATGGTCGTCTGGAATTCCCAAATAGCGGCAGGCACTGCGTGCTTCACCTCTTCTTATATAGGTTTTGATTCTACGAACCATTAAAGGATCTGCTTGGCCTGGATGTTTCTTGCCAAGCTCTTTTTCTATGTTTTTAAACAACTTGTCAGATGTTTTAGAATCTATCCCAAATATATCTGAACTTTCTCTGATAAAGTCTAAATACCGTATTACATCGTGATCAAAAACAGCGATGTTGCCACTTGTTTGATAAGCTAAGTGTATATCGTGACCTTGCTCTGAAAGTCTGGCTAATGTACCGCCCATAGATATTACATCATCGTCTGGGTGCGGCGAAAATACAATAACCCTCTTAGGATATGGCAGAGCTCTTTCCGGGCGTGTAGAGTCGTCTGTATTGGGTTTGCCGCCTGGCCAACCGCTTATTATGTGCTGTAAATCGTTGAAAACTTTGATATTTATTGCACTTGCAGGTCCTTTTTCTGTTACTAAGTCTG
The DNA here is from genome assembly GCA_002372015.1 of Bacteroidales bacterium UBA3709. Classification (GTDB taxonomy): domain Bacteria; phylum Bacteroidota; class Bacteroidia; order Bacteroidales; family UBA932; genus Egerieousia. The sequence continues at coordinate 14,270 of DFIA01000051.1, forward strand.
CCATGCCGTTATCGTTGTAATCTCTGTCTGTCAGCTTTAAGATAGGCTTGTCTAATTTTTTGCAGAGCCAGAATACAGACTTCCTGATTATATAAGGTGTCCATTCTACCTTATATGTAAGCCACGGGGTAGCTATTCGTGTAAGACACACAGACGCAGCGTTGTCTATCATTATGCTTACATTGTCGTGCTCCTGCAGATAAGAAGCCGGAACCATTTTTGTAATATCGCCTTCCACAATCTTTTTTACCTCCGGTGCGCTTCCCTCGCCCCAAGCAAGATAGAATATCCTATTAGCCTCAAGAATTGTGGCAATACCCATTGTTATAGCATAGTAGGGCACATCATCTACTCCAAAGAATTCACTGGCGGCAGATACTCTGGTGGTATAGTTGAGGTTGATTTTTCTTGTGCGTGAGTTGTATGGAGAACCAGGCTCGTTCATTGCCATATTGCCGGTAATTACAATATCTAATCCACCAGCTGCTTCTATCTCTTTTTCATAGGCATTGCAATACTCTTCCATATTGCTACGCTTTCTGCTGTCTATGCAGTGAATATTTTCTTTAGGAATATCTATTTCGTCTAAAAGACACTCTTTCAGAAAGCGATAGTGGCTTTGAAGTTCGCTACGATCCAAAGGATAGTAATCGTCCATTCCAAATATCTCAATATTTTTAAAGCTCAACCTCTTGCGCTTTACTGCTGATATAAAATCGTCGTACACCTGAAGGCAGGCAGAAGATGACGAAAGGGCGAGCACTAATTTCTTTCCTTGCTTGGCCTTTTGTTTTGCCTCCTTTATAACTTCTTCCACAATAATCTTGGAAGCTTCTTGCTGTTCATTAAAAATAGTTACAGGTAGTTTTTCGTACCTCTTGGAGAAATCAGATGTCAAAAACATTTCAAGATATGTTTAACTGTTAGTACTTTTCTATTTTAAATCACAAAAGCCGAGTAGAGTATTTCTCAGCTGAACCAACTGGCCTAATAAGCTGTCCATATACTTTAAATTAAGCATATTAGCTCCATCAGACTTGGCGTTTTCGGGCTCCGGATGAGTTTCCATAAAGATACCGTCTGCGCCTGCTGCTATGCCGGCTCTGGCTATGTTAGGTATGAGTTCCGGCTCACCGCCCGTAACACCGTCTGTCTGATTAGGTTTTTGGAGCGAATGAGTTGCATCTAACACAACCGGGCAACCGAATTTTTGCATCTTTGGGATAGACCTAAAATCAACCACAAGGTCTGAGTATCCAAACTGAGAGCCTCGTTCTGTGAGCATTACATTATTATTGCCACAATCCTTTACCTTTTGCACGGCAAAGATCATGGCCTCTGGAGAGAGAAATTGTCCTTTCTTGATATTCACATATTTACCCGTTTGTGCTGCTGCTTGGAGAAGCTCTGTCTGCCTGCATAAAAAGGCCGGTATCTGAAGAATATCAATATTGTAAGAAGCTGCAAGTTCCGCTTCTTCTACGCTATGAATATCGGTTACTATAGGAACTTTAAGTTCTTCTCTTATAGATTGCAGCAAGGCCAGACCTTCTTTGTCGCCGATGCCGGTAAAGGAGGTAAGCTTGGAGCGGTTAGCTTTTTTGTAAGATGCCTTGAATATGAATGGTACTTTGTGCTTTTCGGCAATTGTTTTCAGTTGCTTGGCTATAGACCAAGTGATTTGCTCTCCCTCAATTACACACGGACCTGCCATCAGGAAGAACATATTGTTGTTGTAATTAGTAAGTAGCTGCAAATTTTTCATCGTACGAATTTACAAAAAAGCTTCAGTAATTGTATTTCTGCCACAGTATTTTGAGTCTTCTTCTAATGTCTTGCTCGCTGTTGTTGTTTGCAGGCTCGTATAGTTTTGTGCCGGAAACTTCTTTAGGTAAGAATTCCAAGTCTGCAAAGTTGCCCTCAAAATCGTGAGCATATTTATAGCCCTGATGATAACCAAGCTCTTTCATGAGTTTGGTGGGGGCGTTGCGTAAGTGCAAAGGCACGGATAGATCGCCTTGCTGTTCCACTAAAGCCATAGCAGCGTCTATAGCCATGTATGCCGAGTTGCTCTTTGGGCTACAAGCAAGATATACAGCGCATTCAGACAGAGGTATTCTGCCTTCCGGCATGCCTATTTGTTGAACAGCGGTAAAAGTTGCTTGAGCCAAGAGTAGGGCGTTAGGATTAGCCAAACCTATATCTTCTGAGGCTAAAATCACCATTCTTCGAGCTATGAAAAGCGGGTCTTCTCCGCCTTTTACCATTCTGGCCAGCCAGTAAACGGCCGCATTAGGATCTGAGCCTCTCAAACTTTTGATAAAGGCTGAAATTATATCGTAGTGCTGTTCGCCATTTTTATCGTAGATTGCCATATTCTCCTGCAATCTCTCCTTAACTAACTCGTTGGTAATGACTACCGGCTCCGATTCGGGAATACTGGATACGATAATTTCCAACACATTGAGTAATTTTCTGGCATCGCCTCCACTAAAGCGGAACAGAGCCTCCTTTTCTTTAATTTCTATTTGTCTTTTAATAAGATAGGGATCTTTACTGATAGCCTTGTTCAGCAGTTGTTCCAAATCATTGGCCGTTAATTCTTTCAAGACAAAAACCTGACATCTGGAGAGCAGGGGACTAATAACTTCAAAAGACGGATTTTCTGTAGTAGCTCCTATCAATATTATAGTTCCGTCTTCAACAGCTCCCAATAGTGCATCTTGCTGTCCCTTATTGAATCTGTGAATTTCGTCTATGAACAGTATGGGAGTTTTGGGGTTGAACAAGGTTTTGTCTTTTGCCTTTGCAATAACTTCTCTAACCTCTTTTACACCAGAGCTTACCGCCGAGAGTGTATAAAAAGCTCTGTCTAACTGCTTTGATATAATGTTGGCTAAAGTAGTTTTTCCAACTCCTGGCGGCCCCCACAGTATGAATGATGAAAGATTGCCGCTTTCTATCATGTTCCTTAGAACGCTGCCACTGCCAACAAGATGTGCTTGACCTACATAATCGTCTAATGTAACCGGGCGTACTCTTTCTGCCAGTGGTATCTTAGCTTGGATATTCATCATGCGTTTTTTAGATATGCAAAGTTACATAAAACCTTAATATAAGGTTTAACGCTTTATGAAAACTTCTGCTATCTTATAAAGTATTTTATTAGCTTTGTGTTTAGGTAGCCGTACAACACACCATACGATACTTTGCTGCAAAAATTATGGGAGAGAAGAAGACTATCAGATCCGAATTTCAGAAATACTTCTCCATGAGGGGTTTTCTTACAGATAAAAGTGATGTTGTAACCCGCATCAATGATGGTATTTCGTTCCGCGGGCCTAATTTGTGGGTTTTAGTCTTTGCTATATTGATAGCTTCTTTGGGCCTCAATATGAACTCTACTGCGGTAATCATAGGAGCGATGTTGATATCGCCGCTGATGGGGCCTATTATCGGAATGGGTTTTGCCGTGGGGACCAACGATTTTGAGTTGCTCAAGAAATCTCTGAACAATTATCTTGTTGCAACCGTAATCAGTTTAATTACAGCATCTATATACTTTTTTCTCACACCTTATCATGGGGCTCAGAGTGAATTACTTGCAAGAACTTCTCCAACATTGTACGATGTGCTGATAGCCTTGTTTGGGGGTGCAGCGGGTATAGTGGCTTTAGGTGCAAAAGATAGGGGAAATATAGTACCCGGAGTAGCAATAGCTACTGCCTTGATGCCGCCTCTGTGTACCGCTGGTTTTGGAATAGCCAGTTTTAATATAAAGTACTTTCTCGGGGCCTTTTACTTATATTTTATCAATACTGTTTTCATAGCGTTGGCAACCTATTTAGGAGTGAGAATGATGAGCTTTCGATATAAGGTAAAATTGGAAGACAAGGCTTATAGGCGAGTGAGAAATTATTTGTTGGGGATAGTTGTAGCCACTATGTTGCCGGCCTCTATAATGACGGTCAGCATCGTACGTGATAGTCTTTTTCAATCTGGAGTTCAGAACTTTGTAAAGTCTGAAATGAATTTCAGCGGTACGCAGATAATATCGCAGAGTATAGATAAAAAGAATAAAAAAATAGTTTTGGCAGCTGTTGGAAAGGAAATTACAGAAGATCAACTGAATGCAGCTTCTGAGAAGATGCCTCGATATGGTATGAAAGATTATACTCTTAGCCTTATTCAGGGTAATATGTCTGACAGCCTTATGAGTCTGCGAGGTTCTTTGTCTAATATGTCCGCTACGAGGGAGGAACTTAATTCTACCATAGGTCTTCAGAACAAGGAAATTGTAGAACTGAGAAAATTGCTGGGGGAGTATAAGAGAACAGAAACACTCACAAAACAGACAATTGTGGAAATTCAGCCTCTATATCCGCAAATAGAGTCTATAAGCATTTCGAGGGCGATAGAATCAGGTGCCGATACTAACGATATTAAAAGTGGGCTCAATATCATAGTGTATATATCTGCGGAGAACTCGATTTCTCCCGAGGATAAGCAGAAGATTGCTGAGTGGCTTAGGCGCAGGACAGGATCTGATTACATTAACTTAATTATAACTCAAAACTAATTGAGTGATAAGACAGATTTTTGGAGAAGTCGTATGCGAAGCTAACTCCGAGAAGAGTAATAGTGTATAAGCAAAAACTTCTATTTAACATAATATAAATTGTATGATTTTCTAATATAGTTCATAAATCATCTAAAAAAGAAAGGCTGACAATAGTCAGCCCCTCCAGCTATTCACTACTTAAAGAACTTTCTTATAGACTAAAAACTGTATTATTTCTTATCACAATCCTTGTGTTCAGCTGCCTTATCACAATCTTTCTTAGCGCAGTCTTTATGTTCAGCTGCTTTATCGCAATCTTTCTTAGCGCAGTCTTTGTGCT
>DFIA01000051.1:19296-27012 GCA_002372015.1 Bacteroidales bacterium UBA3709
TAGCGCAGTCTTTGTGCTCGGCTGCCTTATCGCAGTCTTTCTTAGCGCAATCTTTGTGTTCAGCTGCTACTGTTTCCTTTTTCTCAGCAGTCTTCTTTACTGCCTTATAACCAAACTTATCAAAGGCCTTGATAAGTGTTTCTTCATTTGTCTTTTCGGCATCATACTGAATTGTAACAGACTGCTCTGCTATGCTGGTTTCAATACTCTTAACACCCTTTTCAAAGCGCAAGTTGCCCTTGATTTTTTCCTCACAGCTAGCGCACTGCATCTGTGGTGTGGTGGTGAGTACTAAGGTTTTGATGTCTTTTCCATAAACGACGCATGCCATCAATAGCATCGCCATAATAGTCATTATTCTTTTCATATTTTATTTGTTTTGTTTATAAATAATTAAAAGTATAATCTTATAGTTTGCCGAAGTTTACACGGATGCCAATATATGCCATGGCTCCCTGTATCGGTCCCCAAGCCAAAGTCGTATCAAATGTCGGGCTCCACGGGTCATGCGCATTTATAATTGGATTCTTTTGTTTGAAGTTTGTCAAGTTTTCTCCACCAACATAAATAGAGAAATGGCGGAACCAACGAGTAACCTGTACGCTTAGTTGCTCAAAAGAGTGGAAATGCTTAGGCCATAGTGGATTACCACCTGCATCTACAACTGGTGTAGGCAGGTTACCCCTACCATTCAGCTGCAGGGTAGCATCAAATTGCCATAATCCTAACGGAGTTTTATAAGAGGCAGTCAGCAGTCCTTTGTAAAGACTTGTGAGAGGCTTTCTCATCAGTTTATTGTCTGGTCCGTAAGAACTCTTTACATCATTCAGACGATATGCTGCAGTAAGCGTCATGCCCTTAAACAGCGGATATGTTGCATCTATCTGGAATGTGTGGCTATAGGATTTACCATGGAGATTATGTATGTGAATAAAACTTTTATCCATCTCATAATCTACTATTGCCTGCTGCTTGAAATCGGTATAATAATAGTCTGTATTCACTTTTAATGTGTTGTTGAATAGCGGTATAAGCCAAGACATACTTATGCCGTAGTTCCATGCCTCTTCTTGTTTCAAATCGGCATCAACACGCAGCCAACGTCCACTGGCCAACAAGTTGCTGTTTTCGGCCAAAGCAAACGGAGTGCGATAGCCCTTACCTGCCGACAAGCGGAAGCTGACAAGGTCATTAGGTACATATTTAACATGTAGGCGCGGAGTAAGGAACGTACCATAAAGATCGCTGTGGTCTATACGAAGGCCGGCCATAAAAATGAGGCGTTCGTTCTTGTTATAAGTATATTGCGCATACGCTCCAGGAGTTGTTTCTTGCTGCTTAATGCGATTTGGAGAATAATCTCCTATCGGAAGAAGCACATCTTTGAAATATAGCATCCCCAAAGCATTCTGCTTTAGATAATCATGGTTCAGGCTCAAACCGGCAGACAAGTTATGCTCCTTTGTAAAGTTGGTTTCAAACATCAACTGTGCATAGAGATTTTTTTGATTCACATCATAATGTTTCTTTCCATAACCTCCGTCTAACTCATGTATGCTGCCATTTGCCATCAGGGCAATATTAGTTCCCTGCTCTTGATTAAGTACAAATGCATGTTTCATGTAGGCCTCGTAGCGATCTGTCTTAATATTGATAAGATATGGATCTGGCAGCGAGGTATGATGCCCTATCTGTCCACCCTCGCGTTTTTCCTTCAATAAACCAACACCCGCATGAAATATGTAATGCTGCCCTACGCTACGCCAACGGTTCTGTATATTATATTGCTTAACAGCAGGCATATCCACAAAACCATCTTTATTTTTGTCGTGTTTTCCCCATTCATTCTCATAGTGCACTAACAACTCCGTTGCTAACGGACCCTTTATGTGAACATTCGCATCTGCATTGGCTTCCAACTTGCTCATAGTATTAGCAAAAAGGTTCAACGCCACACCTTCTACATCGTCAGGTTTCAGATATTCCACATCTATCTGACCTGTGATTGACTCATAGCCGTTACGCACCGAAGCACTACCCTTAGATACCTGTATGCTCTTTATCCAAGGACCTGGCACATAACCTAACGAATATGGAGCTGCAGCAATACGGAAGTTAGGAAGATTCTCTGTAAGCATCTGTACATAAGTGCCTGAAAGACCGAGTAACTTAATCTGTTTTGCTCCAGTAGCGGCATCACTATAGTTTACATCTACAGAAGGATTAGTTGTAAAACTTTCTCCAAGGTTACAGCATGCAGCCTTAAACAATTCCTGCTGCGTAATAACGGTACCATTAACAGCGCCTCGCACACGCACAAGCCCGGCCTTTGGTTTCACGGTTATCTCCCCTAAGTTATCCTCCTTTATGACCCCTGTCGTATCTACCTCCTGTGCCAGTATGGCAACTGTAAACAACTGCGCAATAACCGCCAGTACAATTTTTTTATTGATTCTTTTCATTTTTCTATCAATTTTCCACTTTATTATATTCTCCCTTTATTTTCTTGATTCTCAGCAAAAGATCTTTATAATGCATATTATCTATGCCTATAGACTGGTCTCTTTGCAGGGTAACTGTTCTTTCAACTTTGTCTAAATGTTGCAGTAGGTACAAAATAGCATCACTGTTAGAAGCAGTTATATTGACAGATGAAGTAGTCTTCCCCTTCTCATCTGTAACTCTTTTAGGAATGAGAGCACTGTCTAACATAGATATATACGCACGATGCAACTGGCGACTGAATTTATCCTGCCTGTCATCTCTACCGCTCAGAGACTTCCATGCTGCACCCATTACATCATCGAGATACTCTTCGATAGGATAAACGCCCATTTTCAACTGATTTGCTATCAGATTAATGTTCAGTAGATATGCTAACGAAGTGCGTGCACGGTCCATCATTTCGCTATCGGCATCCGTTCCTACTTTATCTATTATAGACTGAGGATAAAGCCAAAACGGAGCCTCAAACACATGGCGTCCCATCCATTCAATAGCTTCTTTCTGTCTGTCCTTTGAAGTATATTCATACGGCTTCATGCCAGGAATGGTATTTTTCTGCCGGCCAAGAATATTTCTCTGCACGTGTCCGCAATAACGCTGAAATTGTGCACGTACAGACTTATGCATCTCAATCAGGTCGTCGTACTGGCCATCGGGTTGAGCTGTCCATTTCTCCAGATTATCCACTACACGTTTCAGATTCTTAACTCCATATTCACTCGCTTTCATGTTGTTGTCGCCAAGACTTTCTGATTGACTGCGAGGATCTTGTCCCTTACCTTCATCGCCGCAATAAGCTAAATGCGGATTCTTGCGAAGCATATCACTCACCTCTTTACGCAGAGCATCACGCTCCTTGTAAGGATTCTCAAATTCCGGACGGTATTGGTACCCCCATTTAATAGCCCATTTGTCATAATCGTTGATTCGAGGAAATAAGCCACGCTCCGAAATACCATCCTCTGGCTGAGCAACATAATTAAAACGGGCATAATCCATAATGCTGTAAGTGTGGCCATGAGCTTCCACCCATTTCTTATCGCGCAATTTCTCCACAGGAGTAAAATGGCTGGAAATCATATTATGACGCAAGCCTAAAGTATGGCCCACCTCATGAGAACTCACAAAACGAATTAGTTCGCCCATCAGATTGTCGTCTAATTTCATCTTCTGAGCTCGTTTGTCTAAAGGAGCACACTGCGTAATATACCACTTGCGTACCAAATTCATCACATTGTGATACCAGCAAATATGCGCTTCTATAATTTCGCCGGAACGTGGATCTACAATACGAGGTCCGTAAGCATTTTCAGTTTCGGAAGGAAGATAGCGTAAAAAACTATAACGAGCATCGTCCACGCTAATATCACTGCCTGCCGGAACCTCTTTGGCTATAATAGCATTTTTAAAACCTGCACTCTCAAAGGCAACATTCCAATCTTCTATTCCTTTTTTCAAATAAGGAATCCACTTCTTGGGTGTTGCGGGGTCTATGTAATAAACTATAGGCTTCTTCGGTTCTGTGAGCTGGCCGGCAGCATAAGCTCGTGCATCCTTTGGCTCTAAACGATACCGCTGTACAATTGCATATTTCTTAGATGATTCATTATCCGAAAAATGAGTAATACGATTCACGAAATACCCAACACGCTCATCCTCTAAACGAGGAGACATAGGAGTTTCCGGAAGTAATACCATACTCGTATTCAAACTCAATGTTATTGAACCCGAAGCGGTGGCAAGAGAACGAGTTTTTGCATTGCCGCCGGAGCCTGCACCGTAAGTGCGTAACGTACCAACTTCTATATTCGTAGGAAATACCTTCATCGTATCAATGAAGCTACGGTCCTTAACCAATGTTGATACACCTACTATATTACGATCGCTTTGTGAAAAACCACTGATATGGTTATCTTCCATGAACAGATTAGTTACATCGATTAAATAATCTCCGGAAAGAGAATTTTTACCGATAATATCAAACTTCATGATAATAGGATCAATGGTAGAACGTTCTACAAGTGAAGCCATCTGTGCGTTGTTGTCTGCCACCTGCGTCTTCAAGTAGTTACGAAGAAATAGCGTATTCTCGTTTCTGCGTTCAAAATATACGGTATTATGATTTACCTCTTCACCAGGAAGTTTTGCAAAGTCCTGAGGAACACTTACAAAGCGAGTAACCACAAGAAACATTCGCTCAAACATCCTCTCAGGAATCTCAAAATACCATTTCCCCTCAATATGACGCACGGTAAATACACCATTCTGCACAGAGCCTCCTTTAGCAAGTAACTCATTATACGCTGTCTTTTTCTTATCGCGTTGAGCAGTACGTACATTAGCTCCGTTACAATGTATGGAATCTGCGGACACTTTACCGCCTTTTAATGTATCAATCTGTTCAGAAATATCTGTAGCGTACAGGTGAGAAGCTACGGCTCCCCCCTGTACAGCTAAGATAACGGCAAGCATTATAAAGTAACGCTTCATAACTAAATTATTCCTCTGTATTCAAAGTCAGATTAGCATTACGAGCACGGGCACTCATCGGGAACGGTATTACATACAAGTGAGAATCCGGACGCAAAACATAGGTCTTCTTTGGAACAGTTGTAGTAATCACAGGGAATTCTCTTGTAATAGTCTTGGCGTACTCAGGTTCTATATTCAGTCGTTTCAAATCCCAGAAACGATGGAAGCCAAAAAGCAATTCCTTTCTACGCTCAACTATAATCTGATCCATTGCATCCTTTACACCAGATGCACTTGCACTACTTGCATCATACCCCTTTATTCTATTTTTTCTAATCTGCGACAAAGTAGCCATAGCACCACTTACATCACCCAAGCGAGCCTGACACTCGGCCTTAATCAAGTAAACTTCTGCAGTGCGAAGCCCGACTGTAGAATAATAGAAACGGTTCAGTGTAGCTCCTGACAACCAGCAGGAAGCACCGGCACCAAGGTCAAAGTAGTAAGCGTATGCACCACTGGCATTATTATTCTGGAAGAACAGCGCATATCGCTGATCATTCACCTGATCAAATAAATCTGTCAGCTCCTTACTTATCTGTCCATAGTTGTACATCAAGGTACCAACAAAACCAACTGAAGAAGTTGTAGGATCGAGCACTTCTGGATTACCATCCATTCCGGCTGTATAACGATACTCGGTATTGCTTGTTACTCTTGCAATCGTTGTATAATCTACCAATGCGTTATTCAAGGCAAGAGACTGTTCTGCGGCATCCTTAGCAGCCTGCCAGTCGCGATGGAACAGGCACACAAGAGCTTTCAAACCATAACCATAAGCCTTAGACGGATGACCCAATAAATCAGGTGTTTCCTGTAGATAAGGCAAGGCTTCATCTATTTCTTTCATAATGAAGCTATAAACTTCCTCTACCGAAGACTTCTTTGGTGTGGCCTCCAAGTCGTACTTGTCCATAATCACGATACCGCCGTCTGTTGCTGCCGTAGAAGGATTGTATGCCTTGGCATAAGTGTTCAATACCACAAAATGCTCCCACGCACGCAATAAGCGAGCCTCTGCCCTTCCTAATTGTTTAATACGTTCCTCACCGGGAACATTCATAATATTGTCTATTACAATATTGTAGCGGAGTATATACTTATAGGCATTCTCATAAAGATTATTTTGAGCAAGTTCCGTACGGTCGGCACTCTCATTAAAGGTATAATTGATGCCATCTAATGTTGTGTTCTCGTTGCCAATAATCTTCGATTCTTTATAATAAGCATCATCTGTCAAAAGTGCATAGCACGTAGGCCAATAAGTACGATTAGGCATCAATATGAGTTCGTAGTAGGTATATGCCGAATCTACTGTTACAACTCCTTTGGGTGTAATATCTATATACTTGTCGCAAGCAGTAAACATGAACCCTGCTGTCCAAAATATAATCCATAGTAACTTTTTCATAACACACTATATTTTACGTTGTGAGGAACTAAAAACTTGTAGAAAGACCGATAGAGAAAGTGCGAGGGAGGTTCAGCACTCTGGTTCCTGAACCCAGACCATAGGATTCTGGGTCTATATCCTTACCCACCTTGCTCCAATAGAAAAGATTGTTTAGCTGTAGCGTAAGTTTCATATTACTAAGATGTAATACCTTACAAATATTCTTAGACATATTGTATGCTACACTTATGCTTCGTAATTTCAGATAATCAGCATCCCTTACTTGCCTATCTGAATATTTCCACCAAGAGGCAAAATCATTGGAATACTGGCGGGCGGTAGGATCCATATCGAGATATAAGCGCACCCCATCAACATTATTTGCATACCAGCGGTCTAAAATATGTGTATTGCGCATTGTGTATCCGCTCTCATCCAAATCTGCAACATCTAAACGCAGTTTGTGTCCTCCGGCGTAAACAAAAAGTGCATTAAGCTCCACACTCTTGTATCTAAAGTTCAGATTTAACGAACCATTATAAGTTGGGGTGATAGTTCCCATGTTAGCCAATGCATCTGTACCTTTTAGGATAGAAGCATGCCTTAGGTTTACAACATTACCATTGCTGTCGAATTCTACCATCTCATTACCCTCATTATCAAGAATTACAGGATAACCGTTTACTATACGCCCAAGACGATAGGCCCATAAGGTATTATAACTTGTACCCTTCTTAAAATAATTGCTCGGAGCGGTAATATAGTTGCTGGCTGTCCAGTTAGGATCTTCATCCACAGCAAGAACCTTGTTCCTATTCATAGCATGAGTGATTGTGGCAGAAAGCCCCCAATCTTGAGTGTTTATAAAATTGCCGGTTAGTGAAAACTCAACGCCTCTGTTACGGATTTCGCCATTGTTTACTACACGGCTGTCTGTTCCAAGTGTTGCATCCATAAAGCGGCGTACCAACAAGTCGCTACCATGACGGTTGTAATACTCAACGCCACCGACAAGATAATTGTTAAACAAACGGAAATCTAAACCGATATTGGTAGTAGCAGTCTTTTCCCAACGCAGTTTTGGGTTAGGAAGATCGTCTCCATCGTAATCAAGATAAGTTAATCCCTGGCCAAGTGGCTGTAGCGATGTGCTCATTTTCTTGTATTTTGCCACAAAATAGGTAGTACTCGACTGATCTACGTTACCGTTCACACCATAGGAAGCACGCAATTTTAGATAGTTGAGCCATGAAGATGTAGGCTCCATGAATGGCTCGTCAGACATA
>DFIA01000076.1 GCA_002372015.1 Bacteroidales bacterium UBA3709
TACTCACCGGCACGGCAAACGGCCAGATTCTTTCTCTCCGGTTTCAAGGCAGCAGCCTCATAACAGTAACAAGGTATTTGCTGTTCGTCATAAATTCTTTTAGCCAAGCCTCTTGCAAGTTCTGCACATTCTTCTATTGTTATACCGGCTATGGGAATAAGAGGTAACACATCAGTAGCTCCGGAACGTGGATGAGCACCTTTGTGCAATCTCATGTCTATCAGTTCTGAAGCCCTTTTAACTCCTTGAAAAGCAGCCTCTACTACGGCCTCAGGAGTACCCACAAAAGTTACAACTGTACGATTGGTTGCCTCTCCCGGATCTACATCCAAAACCTTAACACTCTCCTGCTTGCCGTTTACATTTACCTTAACTGCGGCAATTGCGGCTACTATTTTGTCTATTACCTCGCGGTTGCGCCCCTCGCTGAAATTGGGCACACATTCAATAATTTTTTTCATATAAACTTATTTTGAATTTTCTAATTATAATCCGATTTTTGAAGCCCTAAAGGTATAAAATATATCCATACTTTCTCAAAAAAACGCACGAACTATTATCCATCCAAATTTCCAAAGCACTGAATTCTTATAGTGCGAGCAGAAATGTAAGCAAAAAAGGAACTACTATGTTAATCACTATTCCAAAATACAAAACCGCAGGCAGAATAGCATTGCCTTCGGCCTTGAGAATCATTGGAAGCGTAGTGTCTGTTACCGTGGCACCACCTGCAGCAGTAGAGGCAAATCTACCGAATATTTTTCCAAGTGGCTTGGCAGAAACTATCGTAAACAGCTCGCGGATAAGATTTGTCAGAAGACAAACAGAGCCCGTGGTAGCTCCCCATGCTTGAGTTGTAAGAATTGCAGAAAGAGAATAGTAGCCCATTGCTGAATTTATGGTAACGGCCTTAAAAAGCCCCAGTTCTAACCCTAAAATGCGTATCATCAAAAAAGCCATTACAGAACCTATCCATGTTCCTAAGAGGGCTATAACAGGTAGCCATAACACGCTTTTAGGTAATTTTTTTACAACTGTAAGCACACTATCTCCTATACCTATGCTCACACCCACAAAAAAGAGCATTGCATAGAGCACCCAATTCGCATATAGTTCAAAATCAAGATTATAAAAACCTTCCGGTAGTATTCCGGTAAGGGCTATAACAAGTCCTATTATAAAACATCCGAGTATTATGGCACTCTCCTTCATACCTACTTTCCTTTAGCTCTTCCCGCCTGTTGCTTAGCTTCTGCAGTATCTTTGGCTACATTGCTATGATTAGTTTTGGAACGCTGGTCTATTACATACTTTGTAAAAAGCCATGTAAGAACTACCGCACCTCCTGTACCACACGCAAACAGTATTACAGACATTACACCTGTAGAGCGGATAGAACTCGTAATTTCTTTGTTAAGACCTACTCGTAAACCCATTATAAACAAAAGAATACACACGGTTACCATAACCGCAGGAGCTACCCAAGCATTTTTTTTAGTTCTTAGGAATCGTCCTACAATTATACCAACTATCATGAGGCCGAGTGTAAGTAACATAGGAATGCAAATATAGCATTGTTTATCTCCTAAACGTAACAATTTAAGGTTAGATTCAAAACAGATTCTTATCTTTGTTAACATAAAAGTCAATATCAGTAATTGATTTCATCTTTATGAAAAGGTTTTATTTCTACTTGGTCTTTGTGTCTTCCCTTATAGTGGGAAGCTTTGTTTCCCCTACTGTTAGTGCCGCACAAACCTTACCTAAGCTCCCTGATAATGAACCCGTAAAGGAGAGTTGCACTTCTATAGTGGTGGGCAAAGGGGCTTCGTCCGATGGAAGCGTTATGACAGCACATAGCTGCGATGCTAACTATCGCACATGGCTGACTATAGAGCCACGAAAAGTATTTGCACCCGGCAGCAAAGACGAAATCTATTGGGGACGCCTACATACAGAAGAGCCTTACGATATGAGAAATACCACGTTAAAAGGCTCTGTACCCCCACCAACAGAGGAAACTTTCCGATACTTGAATGTAGCCTACCCTTGTATGAATGAGAAGCAGCTTGCTATGGGAGAAACTACTACAGAGGGCAAGAGAGAACTGGTTAATAAAGAAGGTCTCTTTCAGATAGAAGAATTAGAAAGAATAGCCCTGCAAAGATGTTCTACAGCACGCCAAGCTATTGCCCTCATGGGAAAACTTGCAGAAGAATATGGCTATGGCGATTGGGGAGAGTGCCTCACCGTAATAGATAAGCACGAAGCCTGTCTGTTTGAAATATATGGTACTGGAAAAAGCGGAAAGAAGCCGGGAGCCTTATGGGTGGCGCAGAGAATACCCGATAATCATGTTGGAGTGAGTGCCAATATACCACGAATAGGCATAGTAGATTTTAATAAGCCAGATCAGTTCATGTATGCCTCAGACTTAAAAGAAAGATGCTTGGAACTTGGGTTCTGGGATGGTAAATCGCCTTTTAAGTTCTACCCTATGGTTTCCAGCAGCAAAAAAAATTTCTCGTACAGGGAGTATTATGTATTCAGCACCTTGGCACCAAGCTTAGGCCTGAGTATGCAAGACGAGGAGTTGCCATTTTCTATTATACCTGAGAAAAAGGTTACTACAGAAAAAATGTTTGAACTGTACAGAGAAACATACGATGGCACAGAGTTAGACCAAGTAAAAAATCTTAAAATAGAAGTAAAAAGAAGAGTTAGAAACTCTGAGGGAGAAATGGTTACAATATCCGACACCGTAAGTCCTATTAGCACTTTCATGACTAACGATACTCGCTCACTACTCAATAAGCTCAAACCGGGCAGTGCACCAAGAATCAGAACTATTGCCGTTATTCAATGCTCTTATTCAGAGATTATTAAACTTAGAAGCTGGCTTCCAGACGAGGTTGGAGGTGTAGCTTACTTTGCATTCGACAACCCTGCACAAACTCCAAGAGTGCCTATATATGCAGGCCAAACCAGCCTGCCTGCCGGATTTGATGTCTGCGGTCAAAAACGCTATAGGAAAGATGCTGCTATATGGAGATTCAGAGAAACAAACCGTATAGCCACCATTGGATGGGACAGAACAAAAAAGCAGTTAAGGAAAGCTCTTGCCGAATACGACACAATGTTGTTTGAAGATACCAAGCTATTAGAAGAAAAAGCGGTTAAACTCATAAAAGATGGAAAAACGCAAGAGGCCGTAACCTTACTCAACGAATACTGCAAACGTATTAGTGCTGCACAACAGAAAACTTGGGAAGAACTAAGAGAAGAGTTCTGGAGCATTTATGCCCGTAGTATGTAAACAACTGAATATAATAACATAACTTCTTCACCCCAAAGACATGACTATACCTGTTTTACTCTTAATCCTCGGTCTTGCTACTGTTTGTGCAGGCGCACATTTTATGGTAGAAGGTTCTTCCAGAATTGCTTCCAGATTCGGCATATCTGATATGGTTATAGGTATGACCGTTGTGGCTATAGGCACATCTGCTCCGGAAATGGTTGTCAGTTATTTGGGTGCCTTTAAGGGAAGTGCCGGAATGGCTATAGGAAATGTCTTAGGTTCAAACATTTGCAACATCCTGCTTATAATAGGCCTAAGCTCCCTTTTATATCCATTGTCTGTTTCTAAAGAGAATGTTAACAGAGATTTGATATTCGTTTTCCTATCCACAATTGTATTATTGATTGTATCATTCGATATGCAGATAGGTTCCATGACAATAGACGATGATATGTCGGCCAATTACATTACCAGAAGCGATGGTATGCTACTCATACTATTTTTTGTTGTATTTATGGTATATTCCATATCAAGTGCAAAACGTAAGGAAGAAGGTAGCGAAGCTAAAAAGGAGAACAGCAAAAAATTCAATTTTTGGTTAGCCTTACTGATGCTTGTTGGAGGCCTGGCCGCTCTTATATGGGGAGGCAATCTGCTAGTAAACAACGCCACCATAATAGCTAAGAATGCCGGAGTTTCCGATGTTGTAATAGGCTCTACCATAGTAGCCATAGGAACCAGCCTTCCAGAGCTTGCCACAAGCGTAGTGGCTGCCCTGAGAAAGAAAGTAGGGCTTGCACTTGGCAATGTTGTAGGAAGCAATATTTTTAATGTATTCCTAATTCTTGGCGGATGCGGAGTAATTGCTCCTATGCCGCTTGAGAGCATCAACCACATCCACTTTATTTTCCTCACGGTTGCAACATTATTGCTCTTACTGACAGCCAGAACCAGTTTCAAAATTCGCCGATTTGAAGGAGCCCTGCTCTTAGCGTTTTATGCTCTATACATTATCGTGAATCTTTCTGTACGGTAAAACCAAGTATCAGGATTTTTTTTATATTTGCGCTTGCATAAAAAAGTAAACTATCATACTATAAACATTTTTATTATATGATACTTAACAAACAAGTAGGAATGTTTCTCAATCTGGTACACAATCGCTTCAAGCAATATGTGGCAGGAATTTTTGAGAGTCAAGGGTTCAATATCACGCCAGAACAGTTCCTTGTAATGGACACTCTATGGGATGAAGGGGTACTTACCCAGCAACAAATTGCAGACTATCTTCTCAAAGATAAAAATTCGGTGGTCAAACTGGTAGATGGCTTAGAAGAGAGAAAGCTTGTAAGGAGGGCCAGCAATCCAAAAGACAGAAGACAAAATCTGATTGAAGTTACAGAATACGCAAAATCTATTCAAGGCAAAGTTACAGGATTGGCAATGGATGCTGTTGATCATATAATAAAAGGCATACCAAGAGAAGATATGCACAAGTTTATCTCCGTCTTGAGCAAGATGGCAGAAAACATGAGCAACGATATCAATCTTATAGCACTTGCTGCCAAGTATCCTACCAAGAAAAAACAATAAACCATGGGAAAACTCTACGATCAACTCATGAAAGACTACAGGCTAAGAGAAGGTCTTAATGCCTGCATCAATTGTGGCACATGCACAGCCATTTGTCCCGCCGCCGAATTTTACAAATACGATCCAAGAAGAATTGTAGATATTGTTCAGCATAAAGACGATGCACAGATAGAAGAATTATTGAAAAGCGATACTATATGGTATTGCGGAGAATGTATGAGCTGTGTAACACGATGCCCGAGAAAGAATGCCGCCGGACTAATTATCATGGCACTAAGAAATCTTTCTATACAAACGGGCTTTTTTATGGAATCTGAAAAAGGAAGGCAAATGTATATCCTATGCAAGGATTTGAATCACAATGTATTAAACTATGGATACTGTGTATATCCAAGACATTTCGACTACGCAAGCCATAAAGAGGCCGGCTTAGTTTGGGAGTGGGTATCTGAAAATATAGACGATGTCTTCGACAGATTAGGGGCTAATTTAGATAAAGAAGGAACTGGAGCTATGAGAAAAATACCCCAGAAAGATTTAGACGAACTTAAAAGAATATACGATATCACAGGCGCAACAGACCGATTAGAGGCTGTTAGGCTGGCAGGAGAAAAAAAGGCGGCCGAACTCGGATTATCTGAAGAAGAATATTGCCAGAAACTTTATACAGAATGCAGTACCAAACATTTCAACCACTAATTTATGATTTACGAAGGCAAGAAAAAAATCTGGGCTGATTACCAGAAAGAAATACCGGAAGACCATTATTTTTATGTCAGAAGTTGCATCAGGCAATCCTTTTTTCCGGCATCGGAGGCAACATTTATAGATATTACCAAAAGGCAATTAGGCAAAGATATATTTGAAACAGAGCATCATACAACCTGCGGAGGTATAGCATACCACTCAGATACCATTCCGCACGAAACCGTTATGACAATAATAGCCAGGCAGTTTGCCTTGATGAAAAAATACGGTTACGAAAACTACGTATGCTCCTGCATAACATCATTCGGCCTATACTGCGAAACTCTTGAAACATGGAGAGAATTTCCGGAACTGCAAGAAAAAATAGCCGATAACCTCTGGAAAACCTGCCAATTGGAGTTTGCAAAACCAAAGTATCTTGTCCACGCCAGTGATCTGATTTTCAAATACAGAATGCAGATTGCAGCAAAAAGTAAATATAAACTAATAAACAAGCAAACCGGCCTGCCGCTTAAAGTTGTGGAGCATATCGGATGCCATTATTCAAAAATGTTTCCATCTAAAGGAGTGGGCGGAGCAGAATATCCGTATGTTTTGGTAGGTATGATAGAGGCCTGGGGCGGACAAATTATAGATTATCCAGAAAGAAGACATTGCTGCGGTTTTGGATTCAGGCAATATCTGATAAAGGGTAACAGAAGTTATTCTGTTTCCAATACCCACAAGAAATTTGAAAGCATGGAGCCTTTCAAGCCCGATATGATTATAACTAACTGCCCTGGCTGCCCTTATTTTTTAGACAGATGGCAATATGTAATTGCAGAAACTCAGGGTAAAACTTATGGGCAAGACGGCCACGGAATACCTGTGTTTACATACGAAGAAGTTGCCGGGCTTGTAATGGGCTACAATCCATGGGATCTTGGCTTGCAAACACATCAGGTTAGCGTAGAACCACTTCTGGATAAAATTGGTATTGAATATGATCCTTCTGCTAAATACTTAGGAAAAAACGGTAAAGTTATAGGAGAACCCAAAAAACCAAATTGTCTAAAATAACCCATTAATCTAAAATGAAGAATAATATACTTGTAATTGGCGGTGGTGCAGCTGGTTTAGAAGCTGCAGCTAATCTCGAAAGACTCGGATATAACATAATACTGATAGAGAGAGACAAACAGCTCGGAGGACATCTTGCCAAATGGGATCGCTTATTTCCAGATGGTTTGCCTGCGCAAGAAGTGTTAGATTCGCTTCTTGATAATATATCTAATGTAAAGTGTTTTACGGAAACCGATATTCAAGCAATCAATATATTGGATAAATCATTTAATGCCATACTCTCTAACGGAATCACCGTTTTGGCAGATGCTGTTCTAATGGCAAGTGGATTCGATATATTTCCAGCTGCCAAAAAAGAAGAATACGGGTATGGAATATATGAGAATGTGATTACAAATCAAGACCTTGAACAAATGTTCAAGCAGCAGCAAAGCATATCTCCTATTCCTCGGGCCATTGGATTTGTACATTGCGTTGGTTCAAGAGATGAAAAAGCCGGCAATCCAGCCTGTTCCAAAGTTTGCTGCGCTACAGCCGTAAAGCAAGCCTGTGAAGTTAAAGAGCTATATCCCGATGCTGATGTGTACTGCTTTTATATGGATTTGAGGATGTTCGGAAGACGCTACGAAGATCTGTACCTTAAAGCCCAAAAAAGTGGCGTTAGATTTATAAGAGGCCGAGTTAGCGAAGTGGCACAGACAGCAGACAACAGACTACTTGTAAAGGCAGAAGACACATTATCCAGTAAGCCTGTAAGAGTAAATCTGGATATGTTGGTACTGATGGCTGGCATGAGACCTTCCGAGGCTGGTCATAAGGTTGGTATTCAACTGAATCTCACTACAGAAGATGATGGATTCTTTTCTGCAAAAGACGGAATGCTTTCGCTGCAAAAAAGTAAACTGCCCGGGCTTTTTTATGCAGGGGCCTGCACTGGCGCCAAAACATTGCCAGACACCCTTCACGAAGCAAGAAGTGCGGCTATGGAAATAGATAGATACATTAAAGAAAACTTTATCAAGAAATGATAGATTTTGGTTTTGGCATCAGCCCGAGTTCTGGAATTAACCTCAACAATTCAGACAAAGATACATTCAGCAAACTTGCCAAAATGGAGCCGAATGTGCTAAAATGCATGGCCTGTGGAAGTTGTACAGCTACCTGTACAGCAGGCGATTTCAAGACAACAAGCCTCAGAACAGCGATATTAAATCTGCAGAATGGCCTTAAAGACGAGGCGTTAGAAATACTCTCCGGATGTATGCTGTGCGGCAAATGCACTATGGTTTGTCCGAGAGGAATTAACACCCGCCACCTTATTCTGTCAATTAACAAGATATACGGCAAATGATTACCCTATTGATTTCAGATACATTTAAGGCAGTTACTCCGGAAGAAATTATAGACAGATACCCTAACAGCTATAATCACTTTGTTCTGCCGTTTGTAATTGGTATTGTGTTCATTATCACTTATCTGCTAATAGGCTTGATAAGAATTTTGTATCACCTTACTCCTCAAGACAGAAAAAAGCTTTTAAAGTCTTTAGTAACCCCAAAGACTGCATGGAAGAATATTAAAGACATTGTATTAGACTGTCTGCTGCATACCAAAATATGGAAAAGAAAACCATTACTTGGATATATGCACTCATCCATTGCATTCGGATGGTTTTTACTCATTGTCTTAGGACACATAGAATTGGCGCTGTTTGCCCCCCGCCATCTCAGTTCACTGTCAGAAGGCTCATTATACTACCCTATTTTCTATAGGTTCTTTATATGGATAAATCCTGCTCACGAAACTTTAAGAGGTGCCTTATTCTTTTTCCTGATGGATTTTGTACTACTGTATATACTCAGTGGAATAGCACTGGCCATGTTCAAAAGAGTACGCTCAATAGCCTTAGGCATGCGGCATACTACCAAGCCGAGTCTGGCAGATAGAGTTGCCTTGTATTCGTTATGGGCTATTTTTCCATTAAGGCTTCTGGCAGAAGGCTTTACAGCCGATCTGAGCGGTGGTAGTTTTCTTACAACGCCTGTAAACATGCTCTTTAAAACATTCTTTGGCAATGGACTGAACTTTATGCCAACCTGGTGGTTATATTCTATATGTCTTGGGCTGTTCTTTGTAGCTATGCCTTTTTCGCGATACATGCACATTTTAACAGAACCCCTCCTCATACTATTCCGCAATGCAGGTCTCAAAGTCAGAAAACCGAGAAAAGGATTTGCAGAAGCCGAAATATATGCCTGTTCGAGTTGTGGGCTATGTATAGACGCCTGCCCTATGAATGTTCAGAAGAAAAATCTAAAATACTCTTCTGTATATTTCATACGTTTTTTAAGAAGGCATAACACGCGTAAGATCACTGAAATAGCAAACAAATGCCTAATGTGTGGCAAGTGTGCCGCAATCTGCCCGGTTGGAGTAGATTCTCCGGCCATAAGAAGAGCTCACAGAGAAACCCTGAACAATAAGACAGATTACGATTACTCATATCTAACCAATTACTCCCCACAATTTGCAACCCATGAGCAAAATACGCCAACAACAAGTAAGATACTCTATTTTGCAGGCTGCATGAGCCACCTCACTCCTCGGATAATCAAGTCTGTAGAAACAATACTTAGGGCAGCAAAGTTAGATTTTGAGTTTATGGATAAAGATAAAGGAATCTGCTGTGGAAGGCCACTTATGCTTGCCGGAAAAACAGAAGCAGCATTAAAAACCATAGAAGCCAATCGCCGAATAATAAAAGAGTCTGGATGCCACACCCTGCTTGTATCCTGCCCTATTTGTCTTAAAGTTTTCAAAGAAGAATATAAGCTAAGCGGAATAAGAATTCTTCACTATACTCAACTGATTAACGAGCTGATAAAAGACTCAAAACTGCATCTTTCAAAATCTGACTCCACAATGGTATATCACGACCCATGCGAACTTGGAAGAGGTTGCGGCATATACCAGGAGCCTCGAACTGTACTGAATTGTATAGGTGTGCTAAAAAAAGCTAAGAAAGAAAGAGATGAAAGCGTTTGCTGCGGATATAGTCTGGGCAGTCTTACTTTAGATGAAAAAGAAAGAACTAAATTAGCCGAAAGTTGTGTAGATTCGTTGCTGGAAGAAAAGCCAGAGAGTATTATAACCGCCTGTCCTATGTGCTACCGAGCCATAAGAAGTAAGGCATCAGTTGCAGTAAAAGACTTTGCAGAAGCAGTATGCGAACATATAGCAGATAAATAATAAATAGATATGGAAATACAACCCACCCGCTATCATCTGGAGAGCTGCCTAACCCACAGAGAGTTTGAAGACACCGGCTGGCTCATGGCAGACCCGCAAGACACCACGCCTTCTTTAATCAGAAGCATTTATCATAAAAAGCAGATAGAGTTTAAAGACTCTTCTTACGGACTATACAAATTTGCCGATTGGTTGCCTATAACCAGAACACTCAGAGGTTCCTGCGCTCCAATTACATACAAAAGTGTAGGGCTCGCTAATAAATTGGGCTTAAAGAACTTATATATTACATTCAGCGGATGGTGGCCGGAGATAGGAGCCACAATGCACACATGCTCATTTAAGGAAACAGAAGCATATTCAGTGTGCGGAAGGCTTACTGCAGATAACAAGAGGATATTGGTTGTGGCATCTGCCGGCAATACTGCCAGAGCATTTGCACAAGTCTGCTCAGACAACAACATACCACTGGTAATTGCAATACCGGAAGACAACTTAAATGCTCTGTGGTTTAAAGAAAAGCTTAACAACTGCGTAAAAGTAATATGCTCGCCAAAGGGCAGCGATTACTACGATGCGATAGCCTTAGCGGCAAAACTCAATGCCTCCGATATGTTTATGGAAGAGGGAGGGGCTAAAAATGTAGCCAGACGCGATGGAATGGGCACAACCGTATTATCTGCCGCTCAATTTATCGGGCATATTCCAGACGCCTACTTTCAGGCAGTAGGAAGCGGCACTGGAACAATAGCGGCATACGAGGCCAATATCAGACTGATAAATGACGGAAGATTTGGAGATAATATCATGAAGCTCATTCCTTCTCAGAATGTACCGTTTACACCTATGTATGATGCATGGAAAGCAGGTAGCAGGAATTTACTGCCTATGGACGCAAACGAAGGCAGAACTAAGGCTTTGCAAATAAAAGCACCGGTTCTAAGCAATCGTAACCCCCCATATTCTATAGTTGGAGGCCTATACGATGCACTTGTAGCATCCAATGGAGATTTTCAGAAAGTAACAAACGGAGAACTCACAGAAGCCTGCGATATGTTTGAAGAAGTGGAAGGTTCTGATATTTACTCCGCCGCAGGTGTAGCTGTTGTGAGTCTGATAAAAGCATTGGAGAAAGGGCAGGTAAGCCCAGAGCAGACAATAATGCTGAATATTACCGGTGGAGGCGAGAAACGCTTCAAAAAAGAGTTTAACTGCATAAATGCCCATGCAGATCTTATACTCTCACCGGAGTGCAGTACAACAGAAATAATTGAAAAAGTTACTGCGCTATTCTAAGCATTATTTTGGCAAAGTATTGCATATAACGGTAAAAATTGTATATTTGCACCCCGAATTAAAATCATTTGCAAATGAAAAAGTCTATACATCCCGAAACCTACCGACTTGTAGCTTTCAAGGATATGTCTAACGAAGAGGTATTTATCACAAGAAGTTGTGAAGCTACCAGAGAGACAATCGAAATAGATGGCCAGACCTACCCTTTGGTAAAGGTAGAAATATCTTCTTCATCCCATCCGTTTTATACTGGTAAGATGAAGCTCGTAGATACCGCAGGCCGCGTTGACAAGTTCTACAGCCGTTACAAGAAAAAGTAACACTGCTAAAAGGTTGAAAGATGAGGCTGACTAAAAAGTATTGGTCGGCCTCTTTTTTTATTTGCTCGCTTTTCCAGTAAATCATAAGAACACAGTCCTATTCTTACAGATTTTGTATAAATTTGGATTGTTAAGAAAGATTTGTGCAGTTATGGGTAAGAAAACACAAGAGCTCTAATAAAAATCTCAGCGATAAAATAACACAAAGCATGGATAAGCGCAAGGAGATAATTGCCAACATCAGGAAGATAGCCGCAAAGTACAACAATCCTGCATATTTTGTGGAAGATCCTATAGCCTTTCCAAAGCACTTCTTTTATTTGATGGAAGGAAAGCCGTGTTCTGACGAATATCCGGTGCCTAACGGCTATAACGTAACACTCCAAGATGTGGAGATAGCCGCAGTGATAGCGGCCCATCTGGCCTGGGGCAGAAGAAATATGATAGTGAGAGATATAGCCAGAGCTATGGATGAGATGCAATGGAAACCTTTTCAATACGTTATGGCCGGCAACTATCGCAGTGGCCAAGAAAGCCTTCACAGAACCATAAGATGGAGCGAGTTTGCAATGATTTGTTCAAATCTTAAAGAGTTTTACACTCATAGCAATAGCCTTGAAAATCTTTCTCCTCAACAAATGAGAGTTCATATTTTCGGGCAAAAAGAAGACAAGAATTGTGCAAATAAGAAAATCCACATGCTCAGACGATGGATGGTTAGAAACGATGGAATTGTAGATATTGGCATCTGGAAAACAGTCAGCCCAAAAGATCTAATAATACCACTCGATGTGCATGTACATCAGACAGCCTTGGCTCTTGGCATTACCGAAA
Source organism: Bacteroidales bacterium UBA3709 (assembly GCA_002372015.1). GTDB lineage: Bacteria > Bacteroidota > Bacteroidia > Bacteroidales > UBA932 > Egerieousia. The sequence goes on from DFIA01000076.1 coordinate 12,364, forward strand.
GGAAAGGAACGGATATCAGAACTGCTTTGGAAATCACAGCCTTTCTAAAGGAGTGTTTTGCAGAAGACCCGTGTCTTGGAGACTTTGCTCTTTTTGCATATCCCGTAGCAAAAAGAGCAGAAAATATGCAAAGAAGCATTCAACACAGAACAGAAGCAAGTAAACAGAAAAGAAGATAACTCAGCTAATACTATACTGAACAAATACACATACAATTATATGAGAAGAACAACCATCATTATCTTTACGCTCTGCTTAACCTTTTTGTTTTCAAGCCTTGAAGCTCAGGTAAGGTTCTCGTCCAACTTTGAATGCGGAAGGCTTGGAAGGGCGGAACTTACAGACAGTACCGATATCAATGCAAAAAATCTGGTTTATAATATAATTAGCGCAAAAGATCCTGAAAACCCCGTAGATACCCTTCTCGAACCGAGTTCCAGATGGTTTTATTTTCTAATGACAGGAGTAAAAGATAAAGAAATTACGCTAAAATTTATAGATACAGACCCTTGGGCGCCATTCTACAGTTACGATAATAAAGAGTGGAAAAGATTCGACCCCAAAACTGAGATGATAGAAAAATTCACCTCAAGAAAACTCTACGATAAAGACTCCGTTTGGATAGCCTACTGCATACCATACACCAACACTCATTTGGCTCAAATGATGGATGAGTGGCAGTACAGAGACGGAGTCAGAAGCTACTCAATAGGCAAGAGTCTGCAACAACGCAACATGAACATGATGGTGATAACAAATCACAACATTCCCGACAAACATAAAAAGAAGATTTACATACACGGCCGTATTCATCCCAGCGAAACACCTACATCCTGGTGTCTGGAAGGTCTTATAGAAGAGCTTATTGCCCCTACCCCATTTGCAAGAAGCCTCAGAGATAATGCCGTTTTCTACATTCTTCCATTTGCAAATCCAGATGGAGTTGCTCTTGGATTCTCCAGATGCGATGCGATAGGCGTAAATATGGAAATTAACTACGACCAGCCTGATTCCCTAACCCGCCCCGAAATTAAAAACATCAAGAACTTTCTGAGTACCACCACTTACGGAGAAAAATACATAGATCTCTTTTTGAACTTTCATTCGCAGATAGCTCCCCACATGACTTATTGGGTGCATACAGAAGAAACCACCTCTCCTTTGTACTTTAAGATGCAGCAGACCTTCACTTCTCTTACCATAGCAAATAATCCATTATTCAACAGCGATATGTTGAGTTTTTCAAAAATGGCACCAAGATACATAGAAGGTCTATTCTGGAATACTGCAGGAGAAAACACACTGGCTATAACCCACGAAACTCCATATAGTTACTACAATCGCAATGCAGATGGAGAAATTGTAACCATAGAGAATCTGAAATGGATGGGTAAGAAAACCCTTTGGGCTGTTTCCGATTTTCTGAGCATAGCCAAGGCCGGAAGAATTGTAATGCCTATACCTTCAAAGACTTCTAAATGTCAAAAATTGGAAGACACAGACCATATCTATTTGGGAGAGCACTACTATATGGCAGAAAAAGAAGGAGCCGAGGCTACTTTCAGATTTAAGAATCTGCCGGCAGGAAAATATGATGTTTACAGCTGGGTTGTAGGTCCAAAAGTACATGTAAATCCAGAAGGTGAAAATTGCTGGAAGAAGCTTTACACACACACACAAGACAATGACGGAAATTTTAATCTTACTATCGAGCTCAATGAAGGAAACTGTATTTCCGCCTTGTTGCTTGTAGCAACAGAATAACCGTTTTATATCATAACACTATATTTCGCCATTGATTTCTATATTTGTAGCCGCAATTGGATATAAGACACACAAGCGAGAAAAAATAACAAGAACATTAATCATTTTTAACAAATAGATAATTTATGAAAATTGCTGAAAACAAAGTTGTAAGTCTAAGTTATACACTGGTGGTAAACAGTAAAGAAATAGAAAAGGTTGAAGCAAAAGAACCTCTTACATTTATCTTCGGCAGCGGAATGCTCCTAAAGAAGTTCGAAGACAACGTTGCCGGAAAAGTTGTTGGAGACACATTCGACTTTGAGCTGGAAGCTGCCGATGCCTATGGCGAGGTAAACCCTCAGATGATTGTAGATCTTCCCCTTAAAATGTTTGAAATAGATGGCAAGGTAGATTACGAAGTTATCAAAGTAGGCAACATACTCCCTATGCAAGACAAAGAGGGCCACCGAATGAACGGAATAGTTAAAGATGTCAAGGCCTTAGATAATAAAGTAACCATGGATTTCAACCATCCTCTGGCCGGTGAAAAACTGCATTTCAACGGTAAAGTAGAAGAAGTAAGAGAAGCCACCGAAAAGGAACTTAAAGAAGGCCTTTACGGCGAAAAGATTCAACACAACTGCTCAGACGAAAATTGCAGCAGCTGCGGTGGAGGTTGCGGCCACTGCCACTAATTTACAGCTTATGAATAGGATATTATATCTTACGAGCTACGTTAATTCCGTCTAAAGCAGAAGATACAATACCGCCAGAATATCCTGCTCCTTCACCACATGGGTAGAGATTATTCAACGATACATGCTGCAGAGTTTCAGGATGTCGTGGAATCCTAACAGGAGAAGATGTTCTCGACTCTACGGCAAGAAGCAGAGCTTGAGAGGTGTAAAAGCCTCTCATTTTTTTATCAAAGAAAAAGAAGGAGCGTTTAAGTCTTTGAAAGACAGCATCCGGCAGAACTTCACTAAGTTTAGCCGAATAAGCCCCTATTTTATAAGACGTTACCGGCAGATCGGCAGATAGCTTATCTTTGCAAAAATCGGTCATTCTCTGGGCCGGAGCCTTGAGCGAACCTCCATTGTGAGCAAAAATTCCTTTCTCTATTTTTTCCTGAAATTTAAGGAGTTTCAGCGGTCCCCACTCAGCAAATTCATCAATTTCGTCAGGCTCTATACTTGTAACTATTCCTGCATTGGCCCAAGGAGAATTTCTCATGGAATTACTCATTCCGTTAAGAACCACCTCACCGGCTGCTGTGGAAGAAGGCAAAAGTATGCCTCCCGGACACATACAAAAAGAAAATACACCCCGGCCATCTATTTGCGAAACCAACGAGTACTCTGCAGCCGGCAAACTCTTCTGCCATTTACCATGATACTGTATATCATTTATCAATTGCTGAGGATGTTCTGCCCTCACACCAAGCGCAAATCCCTTAGCCTCTAACGCCCAATCTTTATCGTAGAAAAGCTGATATATGTCCTTAGCAGAATGTCCACTGGCCAATATCAGTTTTTTTGACTGATATTCAGTTTCTGTCAAACCTCTCTCCCCTACTCTTTCCAAGCATCTTGCATGCCATAGAGCATCGGTTTTAGAAGGTACTAAATCCACTACTCTTGTGTTAAAATGAACCTCCCCACCGTGAGAAATGATGCAGTTGCGTATTCTCTCCATTATCTCAGGCAGTTTGTTACTGCCTATATGCGGATGAGCATCTACCAGTATCGTAGGCTCGGCTCCAAACATCACCAGCTGATGCAGAACTTCCCTGATATCTCCTTTTTTAGTAGAACGAGTAAAGAGCTTCCCGTCTGAAAAACAACCTGCTCCACCCTCTCCAAAGCAATAATTAGAGTCTGGATCTACCTGTTGGTTGAGCATAAGCTTAGCTATATCGTATTTACGAGCATGCACATCTTTTCCCCTCTCCAGCACTATAGGACACTTACCCCGCTGAAGTAGAGTAAGGGCCGCAAACAAACCCGCCGGCCCGGCCCCGATTATAATAACCTTCTCGCCCTTAGAACAATCGAGATAAGGAGGTAGCTTATAAGGTTGCATGGGTTTGTCGGATTTGAGATAAACCTGAACCTTATATTTAAATGCAATTCTACCGCCTCTGGCATCTATGGAACGCCTCAATATCTCTATATGCGCTATCTTATCGGCGGATATTCCACATGCCTTAGAACATTTGTCTGACAACGCATTGCCCCCCTGCTTTTCAGTAGCAGAAAACGATATTTCAATTTCTCTCATAACTATCTATTGAATAACAGAATACAGCAAGTACTCCTAAACATATACCTTACGGCATTTGCGAGGCTCTTGCTACAGATGGAGCATCTAAATTGCAGTATTCTCCTCTGCGATACTTATAAAGTCCGCAGATTGCTATCATAGCTGCATTATCAGTTGTAAATTTGAACTCAGGTATAAATGTCTGCCAGCCTCTTTTGCGTCCCTCATTCTCAATCCTGCTTCTCAAACCCGAATTGGCTGAAACGCCTCCTCCTATAGCAACTCTGTTTATTCCGGTTTGCTTTACCGCTAAAATCAGTTTTTTCATAAGTATGTCTATCAGAGCTTTCTGAAAGCTGGCACAAATATCTGCCTTATTCTGTTCTATAAAGTCCTGATTCTCTTTCAAACGGTCTCGTAAAAAGTACAGCAAAGAAGTTTTTATTCCACTAAAACTGTAGTCTAAACCTGAAATCTGCGGCAGGTTAAACTTAAACTTATTTTCATCTCCCTCCTTAGCCAACTTATCTACTATAGGCCCGCCGGGATATCCAAGTCCCATCATCTTAGAGCATTTGTCAAAAGCTTCTCCCACAGCATCGTCTATGGTCTGGCCCAGAATTTCAAACTCAAAATATCCATCAACTTTTACTATTTGAGTATGGCCGCCAGAAACCAGAAGAGTTAGAAAAGGAAAGGCAGGAGAAACATTTTCCTTGCCCGGTTGCTTAACCAAGCAAGACAGTATATGCCCCTGAAGATGATTAACTTCTACTATAGGTTTACCTGTTGCTATAGATAATCCTTTGGCAAAAGAGGTTCCTACCAACAAAGAGCCCAGTAAACCAGGGCCTCTTGTAAATGCAATGGCATCAACATCTTGGATAGCAAGGCCCGCCTCCTTCAGAGCCTGATCTATAACTGGAACTATGTTCAAAATGTGAGCCCTTGAAGCCAATTCCGGAACTACTCCACCCCATCGTTCATGCACTTTCTGACTAGCTATTACGCTAGACAATAGATACTCGTCTTTTAATACGGCAGCAGAAGTGTCGTCGCAAGAAGATTCTATGCCAAGAATTATATCGCTCATAGGTGATTGTTAAGTCTGCATGCAAATCTAATGAGTTTTTAGTTAAATTTGTATTTTACTATTACAAATAATAGCCGGCTTAGGCATGATTAAGGTAGGGAAATACATAATTTGGATTCTGCTGGGTCTTTTATGCCTGATATTAAGCCTATATCTGGTTATACAGATTCCGTATGTGCAAACCCGCATTGGCAGCATGGCTGTAGCAGCTCTCACAAAAAATATCGATGCAACAATCAATGTGGGAGAGATAGACATAAGATTTTTTAACCGCTTGCACATAACAGATTTCTCTATCGTTTCAAAAGACACCTTAGTTGCCGCTAAAGATGTAGAAGCCACGTTTTCTTTGAGAGGCCTATTAGACAAACAGAAAAGGATAAGTTCCATAACAATTTCTGACGGAGTTTTCAACCTTATTTCTGAAACAGATTCCACCACAAATCTCAACCGTATATTTCCCCCCTCCAACAAAGAGTCTAACCGAGAGGTTAGCATAGCTCTTAAAAAAATCAAACTCGATAAGTTCCGCTTCAATCTGTACAACCCATTCTTAGGCAAGACATACGAGCCTGGGCAAATGGATTTTTCAGATTTAAGACTCAACAACATCAATGCAGAAGTTTCAGATATTATCTACACTACAGACTCGTTAAAAGCCAATATATCAAATTTGTCTGCATACGAAAAATGTGGCATGACATTAGAAAAATTAACAGGCAAGGTTACTATCAGCTCTGCTGGAGTAGATATCCGAAACTTATATCTTGCAGCAGACGGAAGTTTGCTGAATGCTCAGTATCTGTCCATGAACTTTAATTCTGCTGCAGATTTAAAGTATTTTACCCAAAATGTTTTCATTAGAACAAAGTTTCAAAACAGCAACATAGCATTCAAAACCATAGGCCGATTTGCACCAGAACTGCTAACATCACCGCTCGTTCTTCTTTCTGACGCACAAGTAGAGGGAACCATAAGCAATTTGCATATCAAGTATTTGAATGCGGCAAACAACTCCGGACAAACAACCATAGCCTTATCCAACTTCTATCTCAGAGGGTTGCCAGATGCTATGAACACTTCTATAAACGGAGATGTAAAAAAGATTTCCACCAATGGAAAAGATCTTGCACAGCTGATAGCATTTTTGCCGGGAGAAAACAAAATAGCCTTTCTGGAGCAAATGTCGCCAATGGATGTATGGAACTTTACTGGCCGCATAGGCGGTACAATAGGCAATCTCCATACTATAGGAACTTTAGCTTCTTCTGCAGGTAGTTCTTCTACCGAAGTGAACGCATTTGTAAATGTAGCCAAATTACCTAACCTGCCAATAGTGTCTGTTAGGGTAAATGCCAATGACATAAATTTACGCTCTGTTACCGGAAACAAAATGCTTGGACTCTTCAGCGGAAGCGGAAGAGTAAATGTGCATCAGGGTAAAAACGGTTCTATAGTATCTATCGATAGCTTATATGCCAGAAAACTTGGGTTTAACAACTACAATTTTACAGGTATTTTTGCAAAAGGTACATACGAAAATGAGCTGTTCGATGGCAAACTGATATGCCACGACCCTGCATTGGATCTGATGTTCCAAGGTAAGATATCCACTTCCGTAAAAGACGGCAGCCTGTTTAACTTTTATGCAAACATACCTTATGCAGACCTTAGGACCCTCAATCTTGATACCAGAGATTCTGTTTCAGAAATCAGCACTTTCATAAGCGCCGATCTTAAAAGCAATTCCAATAAAGATGTATTTGGCTATCTGAAAATGGATAACAGCACTTTCACAAATTCTCACGGGCACTATGAGTTAGGAGATTTGGATGCCACCTCGCTATTTGAAAACGGCAGCTATGTAATTAACGTAATATCCAATTTTGTAAAAGCCAGATACGAAGGCAGTCGCCCTATTGATCAGTTTTTATCGCAGATGAAGAATCAGATTGCCTACAAACACTTTAGCAACATTGTTACAGACACTGATTCTGAATACATAGACCAACAATACAATCAGAACTATAGCCTTACACTGCAAACACTCAACACACAAGGTATATGTGCTTTTATCAGCCCGGGGCTGTATATTCAAGAAGGCACTTCTCTTAGAATAAGGGTCTCAGACAACGACCATTATAGGCTACTGCTATATAGCGGACGCTTAGCATGGGAGAACAACTATCTCAAAAATGTCAGACTAAGCGTTTCAGATAGAGATTCTACTATTTCTGCGTCTCTGTTTTCCAAAGATGTAGTAGCTTCAGGAATTACTGTAGATAGTACTCGTTTGCTTGCAACCATACAGAATAACAAGATAAACACATCGCTCACATTTCATAACGATAGCACCGGCAATAACAAAACAAACCTCAATGCAGGAATCCATTTTTTGAAAGACACTCTGTTTGAGAATAATATCCACTCTATCAGGTTACAAAAACCTATCGCTGTAACTCTATATCCATCAGATATTTCTATTAAGAACACAAGATGGAATTTCAGCCCTGCTGAAATTTTAATATCAGACTCTCTAATAGCAATAGACAATCTTAATATACTAAACGGCAACCAGACCCTTAGCGTGGAGGGAACATTATCAAGAAGCCTTCACGACTCCCTTTTGGTTTCCATGAAAGAATTCAACATAGCTATTGTAGATCAGTTCTTAGAGAAAAAAATGAATTTAGAGGGCCTGATTTCCGGCAAAGCCAATTTGTCTCTGAATGCAAATAATCCAAAAATGTTTGCCTCTTTCAGAGGAGATTCTATGTATGTAAATCATACTCCTGTAGGCACCCTGAATTTCCAAGGTTTTTATAACGAAGAAAACAAACGATATAACCTTGTACTCAACACCACGCTAAACAATAAGCCTCGATTAGACATAACCGGTTTCTATCGCCCAAAAGATGCTTATATAGACCTAAATTCAAAATTAGATGATTTAGCTCTAAACTACTTTGAGCCAATGCTTGGCTCCGTTGTAACAAAAACCGACGGAAGCCTAAAAGGAAATATCAGGATACACGGCCCTATTAACAATATCGCCATCAGCGGCAACAATTGTAGCTTCAATAAGTTCCAATTTACCTTAGACTATCTGAATGTACCTATGACATTAGACGGACCATTTAACATAGATACAAAAGGTATAACTTTTAAGAACAACCTCATTAGCGATATTCATAATGGTAAAGGAAGGCTTAACGGAGATATTAAATTCAATAAATTCAAAGATATTCAAATAGATGCAAGAATATCCTTAGATAACTTTCATTGTCTGAATACTTCTGAGGCAGATAATGAAGACTTTTACGGTACTGTCTTTGCCTCTGGCAACGTAAACATAAACGGTAATCTCAAGGCCTTAAATCTCAATATAAATGCAAGAACAAACCGCAAAACCTTCTTCCATATTCCGCTTTCCGGTGCAGCTAATGCAAACGCATCAGATTTGATTAAGTTTGTTCAAGAGAAAAGAGAAATGGAAATAGACCCTTACGACACTCTATATTTCTCTAAAAGCAAAAAAGCAAACGATCCTACAGAACTTGCAATAAATCTGAATATTACAGCAACACCAGATGCTAATATATGGCTCGAAGTGGACAAATC
>DFIA01000016.1:0-6773 GCA_002372015.1 Bacteroidales bacterium UBA3709
GAGCGGTCTACCTTGTTGGTCAGCCAGTCTTTGCAGGCAACGCTCTCCAACCTGAGAACCTGCTGCAAATACTCAACAAACCTATCTGCGCTAAACTTTAGAGGATTGAAGTGGTATTGAGCAGATTGGTCGTACATATATGTTTTTGGAGCACTACCAAACATATCGCTCATTTCTAAGTCTATGGCAGATACTCCGCTTTTTTCGTCACGCAGAACGAATCTGTGATTGCCTGTAACTTGCCCGATTTCGTAGAATGGAGCTCTTTCTCTTTCTGCCACTCTTTTAAGCAAGCCTACGTCATCGCTTTTTAGAGCCAATCCCATTCTTTCCTGGCTCTCGTTTCCAATAATTTCTTTCAGCGACAGAGTTGGATCGCCAACCGGAAGTTTACTTATATCTACCTTTCCTCCAGCTTCTTCTACCAGTTCGCTCAGGCAATTCAAGTGCCCTCCGGCTCCGTGATCGTGAACAGAAACTATAGGGTTATTATCCATTTCAGCGAGAGCTCGTATTGCGTTGTAGTCTCTCTTTTGCATTTCTGCGTTGGCCCTCTGTATGGCATTGAGTTCTATTTGATTGCCATATTGTCCTGTGTTTACGCTGCTGACGGCTCCGCCGCCCATTCCTATCCTGTAATTATCGCCTCCCAATAAAACTAACTTATCGCCTTTTTGGGGAGTTTCTTTGGCGGCATCTGACTTCTTAGCAAACCCCACGCCACCGGCTAACATTATAACTTTGTCGTAGCCGAATTTAGGATTGTCTTTTTCTACCCCCTTTTGTTTTTCTGCATGTTCAAATGTTAGTACGGAACCACATATTATAGTTTGTCCGAATTTGTTTCCAAAGTCGCTCGCTCCGTTTGAGGCTTTGGTAAGTATGTCTTCCGGGCTTTGATATAGCCATTTACGCGGTTTACCCTTTTGCCATGGTCTGAGAATAGGGGTAAGGGTCTTAGGATTGGTGCTGAACCTCGGATAGCTTGTCATGTAAACTGCTGTGCCGGCAATAGGAAAACTGCCCTTGCCTCCCGCCATACGGTCTCTGATTTCGCCACCAGTTCCTGTTGCAGCACCGTTGAATGGTTCTACGGTAGTAGGAAAGTTATGGGTTTCTGCTTTGAGGCTTATTACGGTTTCTCTCTCTTTGATTTTGAAGAACGATGGAGCATCGGGAGTTGACGGATAAAACATCTTGATTTTTGGCCCTTGCAGAAAAGCACAGTTGTCTTTATATGCGCTTACTATGAGGTTTGGATTTTCTTTGGATGTTTTTTTAATCATCTGGAAAAGAGAAGACTTCATCTCTTTACCATCTATTATAAAAGTGCCGTTAAAAATTTTATGCCTGCAATGCTCGCTGTTAACTTGGCTAAAGCCGAATACTTCACTATCTGTTAGCGGCCTACCTATTTTTTGGGCTACTGTATTGAGATAAGCTATTTCTTCTGAACTGAGAGCAAGGCCTTCTTGTTTGTTGTACTTTGCCAAATCTTTTATATAGATAACTTTATTTGGCTCTTTATCTATGGTAAATATACCTTGATCCAGCCCGCTATAGAGCCTTTGCAGCATTTTGTCGTAGGCAGGTGCGCTCTTGGCTCGGCTTCTGTTTTCCTGCACTTTGCCGCCTTTTTTCTTATCTGTTTTGCCGGCAATAGGAAAGAATTCTTCCATCCTACTTACACCAGATATGTTCATGTTTTGAGTAATCTCCACAGCAGTAGTGCTCCATGGAGTTATCATTTCTCTTCTGGGGCCTATAAAATTACCATCTACATTTTCTTCTTTGATGAGAGTTGCGTTGCCAAGCAACCATTTGAGAGTATCTATGTCTTTACTGTTAGGAAGTATAGAACTCTGCACAGCAATAATGCTACCTGTTCTTGTCTTAAAAAAAAGAATCATCTTTTCCGATAAAACTATTAGCTTGAATATCCTTGCGAATTTACGCATAAAATCGATACAAAAAAATATGCAAGCCCTTTTGCGGCACCTATATTTTTGATTTATAGCCTATCTTTGTGGCATTTGAAATGCTTTACTTAATAGATAAAGTTTTATTGTTACAACTGTGCCGATTTATAGCCATCTGAATTATTTATCTAATTTTGACTATATTTTGAAATATGACAGACAACGAATACAATACATTGTTGGAGCGTATATATGAGAAGTTTCCGTCTTTTCAGGTAGTAGGAGACAGGGCTTTTAAACCCGGGCTCGATAATATGAAGAGCATAGATGCACTCCTTTCACATCCTTCCAAAGATTTTATTTCTGTACATGTGGCCGGAACTAACGGTAAAGGTTCTGTAAGTCACATGTTGGCAGCGGCTTTAATGCAACTTCCAAAGAATTTTCTGAAAGAAGGTGCACATAAATCTTTAGCTTCTCTAAAGGCTCGAGTAGGGCTTTATACTTCTCCCCATTTGGTAGATTTTAGAGAGCGAATCAAAGTAGATGGCGAGATGGTGCCAAAAGAGTGGGTTTATAACTACCTTATACGCCATTTAGAAATGTTTGAGGCAGTAGGGGCATCTTTCTTCGAAATTACTACTGCAATGGCTTTCAGTTATTTCTCTTATAAAAAAGTAGATATAGCAGTAATTGAATGTGGGCTGGGAGGCCGTTTAGATGCAACCAATATTCTTGCGCCCATAACCTGCGTGATAACCAACATAGGTTACGATCATATGCAGTACTTGGGGAATACCCTTGTGGAGATAGCTGCAGAAAAAGGCGGAATTATTAAACCGTCAACTCCTGTAATAGTTGGCGAGGTGAATGATAGCAGTATTCGTGATGTATTTACGGATAGAGCGGACAAGTGTTCTGCGAGCCTATATTTTGCAGAAAAACTCACTCCTTTTACTTTATTGCCAGAAGGAGTACGTTATTCTAAGTGCGATGCGTTTGATTTAGATATTAAAATACCAAAGTCTGTAATAAGCCTTGCTACTTGTATTTTAGCAGGTGTTGATATTAGCAAGATGGATTTGCAGGGCGATTGCCAAAAGAAGAATATTAAAACCGTGAGTATGGCTCTTGCGGTTATTCTAAAAAAAATGAGCATTAGAAGCCTGTGTACGCTCTCTGAAGAAATGTTGTCTGAAATGTTACTGGCTATAGAAAATGCAGCAAAGCTTACAGGCTTGCGCGGCAGATGGGAAAAACTTTCAGATAATCCGCTTATTATCTGCGATATTGGGCATAATGCACACGGGATGAGAGTGCTGATGCCTCAGGTAGAGCGCACTTTTACTCAGCGGTTGGTTGAATGGGGGCAGGCTTCAAAGAAGCCACGGCTGATAATGCTTTTTGGAGTGATGAAAGACAAAGATATTGCTTCTGAGGTAGAATACCTTCCAAGAGATGCTTGGTATCTATATGTGAATGCTTCAACCCCAAGAGCTATGCCTGCTGAGGAGTTAAAGGCCAAGATGGATGCTTTTGGCTTTAATGGCCAGATAGCAGGAGTTGTAGGTAGCGCAGGCCGCAATGCGGAAGCTGGAATTTGTACAAGTGGAACAGTGGCGATATGTTCAGGAGAAAGCCTGAGAACTGAGCATACTGAGGCGGGCAGTATTAAAGCGGGAATAGAGTGGGTATGCAAAAACGCAGATCCACAAGACTTTGTTTTCATAGGGGGCAGTTCGTACGTGGTTGCTGAGGTTTTGCCGTTAATGTAGAAACCTTTCTTCTGTGTGTGAGTGTTTGCAAATTCGGAAAAGTTTTTATCTTTGCAGCGTGGGATTCAGCGGTCTTTGAATTTTTAGCTTCTGTGCAACCCAAATAAAACCAATGAAAAGACTTGAAAACATAACCGTTTGCCTGTGCAATTTTCTCAATGCCTTGGTATTGAGAAAATACGCTAGGGGGGGGGTATGTAACTATCTAAAAACCAGCAACTTACAAAGTTGCGTTCTTGCGTTTTCGGGTTTTCTTTGCAGAATTTTCTACTGTTTTTCCGCAGATTTAAAATATACCGGTAGTGCTCTTTGCATTGGCATCATCCGGGTGTTTCATGTTGTATTCCAGAGGTCTGTTTGTTCCTCTGGGCGGTGCTTCGTTCCCTTCCCCAAATATGCAATATGCTTATATGGCTTCAGGTTCTTATGCCTCTACTCCCAATGAAACGGTGAATCTGTCTTATCACCCATGCTTCAGTGCAGTAGAGGTAAAATTGGTAAAGCCTGAGATTATGACTTCAAAAGTGCGACTCAAGGAGGCGGTTCTTACGGCTGGCTGCGGTAGCGGAAATGTTATTTCAGATGCGGCGAACATCACTATGGAAGAAGCTGCCGGTCTTACGCAGAAGGTAACTTGGAGCAAAACCGATTCGCGTCCCGATATAGCATACGAATTGGAAGGTGCTACAGCTTCAGCTGTTTTAGGCAACACTATAACAGTTACTTTCCTTGATCAGACAGGAACCCAGGTATCTCCAGAACTGGATGAAGTGGTGCCAGTAAGCTTCACTTTTCTTCTTCTTCCAGAGAATATTACACAGCTTGTTCTTACTCTCAAATTGGAAGTTGAAGGCTCCGCAGACCAGACCAAGTCTATCAAACTTCAGACAATAGACCGCAGCGGTACTAAGGCTTGGATACCTTTGGCTAAATACAAGAAACTTACTATTACAAACCTCTCGCTTCCTGGAGTGGAATACCATATTACCACACCATACAATATTTCTTATGTAGGGCACAATTCCTTTACTTCAAACAATTTTGTTATAGATAGTTACAAACTGGATAGGTCTGTGTCTCCGGCAGTAAAAACCGCAGAGCCAGACATTGTTATAGAGTACTCTCCCGGTTATGCTCCTGCAGATACTCCAAATGAACCTTCTTCCATTCCTGAAACAGACTGGATGTCATCTTCTCCTTCCTGGCTTGGAGGAAGTTCTGGCCTTGCCAAGCAAAGTGCAGACCTTACCTACAATGCAACCATTTCTTATCAGAGCAATTTCTCAAACACTACAGACCCTATAGACTATGTAGATTACCAGACAACCAGGCTCAGAGCAAATGGAATAGTGGGTACAAGAGAGGCTCCGATAGATTTGAGTATGCAGCGTACCTGGTCTCAGGGCGGAAGCTATGAAAGGCCGTCCGGGCAGCCGGTTACTGCCAACTGTTATGTTGTAAGGGCTGCCGGCTGGTATATGCTGCCTCTTATATATGGTAACGCCATAGACTACTCTAAGAATACGAATATTTCAGCAAATGACCGCAATGGAGGAAATCGCACTTCATATTATAACGAGAATTATGCCTTTGGGGTAAACTTAGTTAGTTCTGCATATACATATGTAAAGCCGCATATCTTAGCTAACTTTGAGGATCATGTAGAAGGATCATATACCGGTGTATATAGAGGATTTGGTCTATGGGAGGATACAGACGGTTCTGCACCTGTGCTTGTAAACAATTCCGTTGAAATTGTAGAGTGGAATGAAATACAGAATGCTACAACTTCCGGCTTGGATGGTGTAAAGTACATGAGGTTCTATATAGATCCGTCCAATATTAGGCAATGCAATATATTATTGGCTTTGAGCGGTACGTCCAACGGTACAGAATATATTTTATGGAGTTGGCATATATGGGTAACTCCTGAGGATTTAACTCCGGTTACTCTCACACATTCATATACCAAAATAATTGATCAGAATACAAATCCGCCAAGAACACAGATATATACATCTACCAACAATACTATGCCTGTTCCTCTTGGTTGGTGCGATGGTAAATCTGCAGGCGGTTTATCTGTAAAAAAATATGATGATTGGGGAGATTGTTGGGTGAGGGTTTATCAGAGAGGAAGAAAAGAAAGTACAATGGCATATTTCAAGATTTCTCATAGAGGAGATGCTTCCAGTTCAGGTTCGGTTATCCGAAGTGGAGATTGTACCCTATATAACTGGGGGCGTAAAGATCCTCTTGTTGCATTTAGTAATGCCGGTAGCAGCGGTTCCCTCCTCCTCAAAAATAACCACTGTCCAACAGAGAGGTTTGCAGAAACACTATATAATCAAACCCGTGGCTCGCGTATCAAAGTAACTAATCCTACTCAATATACTTCCTCCTATGGCGATGCCAGTTTAGCTACTCGTCATCCATACGCATTAACTGAAGTTAGGTATATCAATAATAACTCCGAAGTTGTGAATTGGGGGAGAACTATGGGCTTCTTCTGGAACAATGGATATCAGAATTTAGGTGACTACCAAGGGAACTATGCTTACCATAAAACAGTCTATGATCCATGCCCACCAGACTACTCTGTGCCATTTGTGCCATTTAATTTTAGTGCAGATGAATATCCTCCTTCTTCTCCTTCTTCTTCTTCTGCTTATTTAGGAGCATCAGTTGTTGATGGTATGACAATTTATAGATTTAAAAGGAATCCGCAAGATACATCCGACGGCTTTGCTATTCCTGCAGCTCGTGGTACAGGTTCTGATGGATATAATGGACCCGCCTCTCAGCCTTACGCTTACTGGACATGTGGTTCAAAAAGCGTGGGGCAAGCGTGGTATGTTTCTATACAAAGTGGTCGCACGTACCCTTACTGGGTTAACTACCAGAACTGTCTGTACCCGATCTTCCCCGGACCTGAGGTCAAATAATTTTTTTTCAAAAAGATTTGCATTATTGAAAGAAAGCACTACCTTTGCAGTCCTAAAACAATTGGGCCGTAGTGGCCGCGATTCGGGAGCATAGCTCAGTTGGTTTAGAGCATCTGCCTTACAAGCAGAGGGTC
>DFIA01000016.1:6812-10288 GCA_002372015.1 Bacteroidales bacterium UBA3709
TACAAGCAGAGGGTCATAGGTTCGACTCCTATTGCTCCCACAAAAGAAAACCCTTTCAGAAATATCTCTGAGAGGGTTTCTTATTTTTGGAAAAAAGGGCCAAAGTTTGGAAGATTGACTGATATATTCTGTTTTTGCACTAATAGAAAAGACGGGTATTGCCAATCTTACTGCTGAACAACTTCAATAAAATTATAAGCTAATGTGGCATTATTTTTGAAAATAACGAAGAGTTTGTTATTCTCTGTATATGAAAAATTTATATTTTGCTTTTCTACTAATTATTGTGGCTTCGGTTGCTGTAGCTGGGCAGAACTCTCCTCTTACGGTACATGAATTACGGCTTTCTAATGGCATGGAAGTGTGGTTGAATGAAGACCACTCCCAGCCTAAGGTTTATGGGGCTGTAGTTATCAAGGCCGGCGCAAAGGATTCTCCAAATACCGGCCTTGCTCATTATTTGGAGCACATGTTATTTAAGGGCACAGAAGAACTTGGCACTGTAGATTATGCAAAAGAAAAACTCTATTTAGATTCTATAGCCTTGTACTACAACCAGTTGTCTGAAACGGCAGATGAGAAGCAGCGTGGCATGATACAGAAGGAAATAAATCGTTTGAGTTTGGCGGCCGCAGAGTTTGCTATTCCAAATGAGTTTGACAAGCTGATTACAAAATATGGAGGTACCAAACTTAATGCAGCAACATCTTACGACTATACTTATTATCATAACACCTTTTCTCCACAGTATCTGCATCAATGGGCAGAACTTAACAGTCATCGGTTGATGAATCCTGTGTTCAGAATGTTTCAGAGCGAACTCGAAACGGTGTATGAAGAAAAGAACCGTGCGGCAGACGATCCTATGCGGGCTACTTTAGATGAAGCTATCAAGCTGTTTTGCGGTGAAGATAGCCCTTATTCTTATCCTATTATAGGAAGTACAGAAAACCTTAAAAATCCGCGTCTTGGGCAGATGAAAGATTTTTTTGACAAGTATTATGTGGGCTCAAATATGGGACTGATACTCTGTGGAGACTTTAAGATGGAAGGTATTGTACAACTATTAGAGCAAACATTTGGAAGGATACCAAAAGGTAATATTCCTGAAAAAGTGGATGTTATGGGGCCTAAGTTAGAAGGAACAAAATCGGTGAAGATAAAGGCAAAGGTTCCGATAATTAAAGTATCGGGCTACGCTTTCTCCGGCCCTACAGACAAAGATCCTGATGCTATGGCATTAAGCCTTGCTACAGAATTGTTGTCGAATAATTTTTCATCGGGCTTATTAGACTCTTTGGCGATAGAACATAAAGTGCTTGGAGCTGGTGCAGCCCGTGTCTCATATTTTAACGAGATAGGTGCTGTGGGCTATGCGGTAATTCCTTCTCTTATATTTGGTTCTCGCTCAAAAGCAGAAAAGATATGTGCCGAGCAGATAGAAAAAATCAAGCGTGGTGAGTTCTCTGATAAAATCCTTGAATCTTTGAAGTTAGATGCTTATAGCCGGGCTATGAGAAGTTTGGAAACGATAGACGAGCGTTCTGATATGATGCTTTCTGTAATGACGCATGGTAGGGCTTGGAACGATTATCTGTTGGAACTGGAAAAATTGAAAGATATTACAAGGCAAGATGTTATTGCGGCTGCCAATAAATATTTCAACAACAACAATATCTATTTCAGAAAGGTATGGGGCAGTTATTCCAAAGATAGAATAGCTAAGCCCGATTTTGCCCCCATAAAGCCAAAAAATACAGATGCTAAGTCTGTATTCGCCAAGAAGTTGGAAAAGATACCAGTTGAGGATAAAGCACCTCGTCTTTTGGATTTTGAAGATGATATACAAAGAACGGAGTTAAATAGCAATGTTACTCTTTATTATAAGAACAATAGTGTTAATGATCTTTTCAGGTTGACAGTTAAAGTAGAGGAAGGAGCTTGTAAAGATCGTGCAATGCCGTATGCAACAGATTTTGCTAATCAGTTGGGTACAGATTCACTATCGCGAGTACAACTATCAAAGGCGTGGCAAGAATTAGGCGGGCATTACTATTTAGATACTTCTCCTAATACGGTTACTATGCATCTTTTTGGTTATGATAGAAATTTTAAACCTTCGCTGCGTCTGCTGACTCATGTTAGTGAGAACTTAAAACCCGATGAGAAAACTTTTAAGACACTAAAGCAATCTTTGAAAGTTGAGAAGAAGGGGTTTTTTGTTAGTGGCACATCTACCATAATGCAGGCGGCAATGCATAGGACTATCTTCGGACTCAACTCTAAGTATCTGAGAAATTTGTCGGTAGAGGAATTGCAGAATGTAGGAATGGATGGGCTGCTCTCCAAATTAGGAGAGTTGCAGAATAAGCGGTGTGTTATATTTTATTTCGGCTCTCTGCCAAAAGATAGGGTTATTGCAGCTATAAAATCTACATTTGATATAGACAAGAAAACAGCACCTACAGAACGGATATATTATCCGTTTGAACAATATAGCCAACCAACAGTTTTTTTCTATAATCTGCCGGGCTCTCGGCAAACTCAAATTATGAGTTATCAAACATTTCCAGCCCCTGCAACCCCAAAAGAAGAAACACTGTTGAAACTTATAGGAGAGTATGTGGGTGGAGGCATGTATTCGCTGATGTTCCAAGAGGTGCGAGAGTTTAGATCTCTTTCTTACTCTGCCGGTGGCGGAGTATTAACTCAGGAGCCTGTAAATCCGGATAAGACGGCAATTTTTTATACCACACTGGGAACCCAGGTAGATAAGAGTTTATCGGCTCTGAAACTTGTGGATTCTCTGCTTAGAGATATGCCTATGCAAAACTCCCGTTTTGAAGCTTCTGTGCGCTCGTTGGAGGCTAAGATGAATAATGGTTTTCCGGCGCAGAGAGAAATTGGCGAGGTGATACACAATTATAAAGTATTGGGTTATACAGAAGATCCTAATAAGGCAATTTATGAGAATCTGCATTCCATTAGCATGGATGAACTCAAAAACTATTACAATAGCAATGTTCGTAACACTGCGAGGTCTTATGTAATTGTAGGCGATAAGAAAAAATTGCCGATGAGTGAATTAGCTAAATTCGGCACAATAGTGGTACTCTCTAAAAACGATATATATAAATAACAATACCACTACATACATAAGTGTAGTGGTATTGGCAAGTCTTGAAACATCTCTGCCTACTTTGTAGGGCGTTTGTAGCCGTCTTTTTCTGCTCGCGCAACCATTCTGGCAATTCTCTTTGCTGTATCTGGGTGGGTGGAGAAGAGATTGTTAACTGCATTAGAGGTGTTGGAGCGGCTTTTTAGGCCTTCTAACTTTTCAAAGGCCATTGCCATAAAGTACGGATTCTTACCATGTTTAACCAAAAAGTCGTATCCGTAATCGTCTGCCTGAGTTTCTTGTTTTCTGGAGAACGAGTTGCCCGCAAGCGTCTGACCAAGATCTCCGAGTTGTGAGG
>DFIA01000037.1 GCA_002372015.1 Bacteroidales bacterium UBA3709
AAAAGTAATACTTATAACAGGCGGGCAACGGTCCGGTAAAAGCACGTATGCAGAAAACTTAGCCCTAAGTATCAGTAATAATCCCGTTTATATTGCAACCGCTCATATTTGGGACGAGGATTTTAGCCAACGAGTAGAAAAACATCAGCAGAAAAGAGGCTCCGAATGGACAAACATAGAAGAAGAATATAATCTTAATACTGTAAAGATAGAAGGTAGGTGTGCCGTGATAGATTGCGTAACTCTATGGCTCACCAATCTCATACAGCCACATCTATCCAATAAAGATGGAATTTTAGATATGCAATCGCTCAAGGAAAGGGCAAAACAACAAATAGACGAGTTTACGGCCCAAGATGCCACCTTTATTTTTGTAACCAACGAAATCGGTTGCGGCGGCACAAGTTCAAATGCCACACAAAGAAAGTTTACAGATCTTCAGGGATGGATGAACCAATACATTGCCAAAAAGGCAGATGAGGTTATAATGTTAGTATCAGGCATACCTATACAAATCAAGGGTTAAAAACAAAAACCACCCTATACTATAAATTAACACTTAGGCATCATTATATTTGCAATGGTGGTACAGATAATATAGTAGTTTAAACGGCTTAATGATAATAGAATTCGATATACAGCAATCCGATAAAAAGATTCTGCCAAAGGCTTTAGATAAAATAGATAATCTTAACAAACCTAAGGGATCGTTAGGCAAGCTGGAGGAAGTGGCTTTGCAACTATGCCTGATACAACAAACACTTGCGCCTACCCTAAAACATCCATGCCACATACTTTTCGGAGGCGACCACGGAATAGAAAAAGAAGGAGTCAGCATTTCTCCGAGAGAAGTTACATGGCAGCAAATGATAAACTTTGCAAAAGGTGGCGGAGGGGTAAATATGTTCTGCCGTCAACACGGTTTCACGCTAAAGATAGTTGACGTTGGTGTAGATTACAATCTATCTTCCTACTCTGGTATAAGGAACTGCAAGATAGCCAACGGCACAGAAAACTTCCTCTACAAGCCTGCAATGTCTCAAGTGCAGTACATAGAAGCCATAGAAACCGGTTCTTCTCTAATAGATGAGTGTGTAGAAGAAGGTTGCAATATCGTCTGCTTGGGAGAAATGGGAATAGCCAACACATCGGCCAGCAGTATTTGGATGAGTCTCTTAGGAAATATTCCCCTCTGCGAATGTATAGGCGCCGGAGCCGGACTTGCATCAAGTGGAGTTGAACACAAGAAAAAGATTCTGGAGAAGGCTCTACATACTTTTAGAGAATCTTTGCAAAAAGAAGGTTTTGCAGAACACTCTGCCTTAGAAGTTCAAGATAAAAATACGTATAGAACCGCATACCCGCCTGAGTATATTGAATATATAATAAGATACTTTGGAGGCTTTGAGATGGTTGCCGCTATTGGAGCTATGCTAAGAGCGGCCGAAAGAAAAATTACAGTAATGGTAGATGGCTTTATAATGAGTGCCTGCGCTCTGGCTGCTATAAGACTATCCCCTAACTGTCAAGACTATATGATATTCTGCCATTGTTCAAACGAGAGCGGCCACAAAAAGATGCTGGAAATAATGCAAGCATCTCCCCTGCTCAATCTCGGCCTCAGGCTCGGAGAGGGCACAGGAGCATTATGTGCCTACCCTATCATAGAATCTGCCGTTAGAATGATAAACGAAATGAATAATTTTGCAGAAGCCAAGATCACAAAGTATTTCTAAGCAGCAGCAGAATATAAATGAGTACAGAAAACAACAGAAGCGGATTAGGTGGAAAAATATGTGCCGCATTTATCTTTCTAACGCGGCTCCCTTTGTGGAGGCTCCATCAACCACCAAAAGATGCCTATACTCACATAGTGGAATTCTGGCCTATTACAGGCTGGCTTACAGCAGGAATATCTGCTGCTATGCTCTATTTTATAACGCCTTACAATGTTATTGTTGCTGTTTTGGCGGCAATAGCTGCAAGATTACTGTTAACTGGCGCACTCCACGAAGACGGATTAGCAGACTTCTTTGACGGATTTGGCGGAGGAAACTCTAAAGAGCGCATATTAGCCATTATGAAAGACTCTCACATAGGCACTTACGGGGTATTAGGCATAATCTTCTACATACTAACTCTGGGTACTTCACTGTTTTCGCTGGCATCATTTAGTCCAAAAATTACAGCCCTAATCATTCTTATGGCAGATCCGTTTGCCAAGCTCTTGGCCTCTCAAACCATTATGCTAATGCCATACGCAAGAAAGGAAGAAGATTCCAAGGCCCATAACATATACTGCAAATTTAGCCTTGGTTCTTATCTATTTCTGCTATTGCAAGGATTACTGCCAATAGGATTATTCATCTGGCTTGCAAAACCGACTACGCTACAAATTCTGCTTCTTATTGCCGTACCTGCTATACTATGCGCTTTGCTCAACACATACATTTACAAAAAGATAAAAGGATACACCGGAGATTGTAACGGTGCCATATTCTTGCTGTGTGAACTATCTGCTTATCTAACCGCTGTGTTTGCTATAATACAACAATAACAATAGCAATAGTAAGAATAGTAATGGGATATGGCTATATGAGTTAAGCATAATGCACTACACAAACAGTATTACTAATAACACAGCAATTGGCTATAACAATAAGAATAACAATAGGATAGAGCAATATGAGTACACATGATGCACTACACAAACAGTATTACTAATAACACAGCTATTGACTATAACAATAAGAACGAGAACAAGAATAACAATAGGATAGAGCAATATAAGTACACACAATGCACTACACAAACAGCATTACTAAGTAACACAGCAATTGGCTATAACAATAAGAATAACAATAGGATAGAGCTATATAAGTACACATGATGCACTATAATAAAAACTGTTACCAGAAACAAAGAAAGCTAAGAAGTTAATGGATTTAATATTGATAAGACATACAGCCCCCGATGTACAGAAAGGCACCTGCTATGGCTGGAGCGATGTGGATGTAGCCCCAACATTTATAACCGAGGCAGAGTGTACCCTGCAAAAGCTAAGAGAATATTTCCCGATAGATAAGGCTTTTACCTCTCCTTTGCAAAGAGCCGCAAAGCTTGCTGCTTTTTGTGGTTTTCCTAATGCCGAGAAAGAAGAAAGGCTTAAAGAAATGAATATGGGAGAGTGGGAAATGCAACTCTACGACAATATTACAGATCCGGCACTACAACGATGGTACAAAGACTATATGAACCTGCCGGCCACAGGAGGAGAAAGCTTTCCTATGCTCTACTCCAGAGTTGTGACTTTTTTAAACGAACTCAAAAGCAAACCATACAGTAAGGTTGCTATATTTGCCCATGCTGGCCCGATAGTGGCAGCCGCCATCTACTCGGGCTTATGCACAAAAGAGAATGCCTTTGGCATAGCACCGGTATTTGGCGGCATTTTAAAGATAACTATATAAATATCAGAATACTAACTTTATCTTTTAGGTTTCTTCTTTCTAAAGCAGCGTGCCACGTATCTGACACCCAACACCACTCCTGTGAACGATGCAGCAGACCCTCCCAGCAAAAGCACCCACATAACTACTGTCCACAACCCCCTGCGTCCAACAAACACCTTATATCTCAGGCTATGAAATCCTTGATATAGCTGGAATTGCCATCTGGAATGAGTATTAAATATTCTAACTGTACCGCTATGCAGATCTACATAGTAGCTATTCTTATCGGCATTGCCCACATCTACCTTCCAAACAGGTAGCGGCATTCTCCCTTTAAGATCTATATAGTAACTGTCGTATTCCGTTAGCAGAGATATGGCTACAGGCTCTCCAGCATGAACAGATGCTACCGCACTTCTCACCTCAGAGCTGTCTATAGCCAATTCTGTACAATCTGAATTTAGTGCATCTATACACGCTGTTTTTCCATCTGCCAACTGAATTTTATAAAAAGGATGACCGGCAAAACTTTTCCACTCTATTCGGCTTATTTGTCCGTGATGGTGTGCAAGTAAAGAATCTACAGACAAAATATATTTATCGGAAGGCAATTTGCCTGTATCAAAGGCACTTCTGAAATTATATTTGCTATGTTCTTTACCGAGCCACTGCGGTATCTGCGTTAATGAATACATTCCGCTCACTATCCAAGTAAGCAGAAATATTCCGAATACAGAGCCTAATATATGATGCCATCTGTACCACTTCTTTTTATACGGACTGGTAAAGCCACGCCCTTGTTTTACAGAATGTCTGAAAGAACGCACCCCCATCCAGCATCCGGAAACAAGCATTATGATTCCAAATATAGATAGCCAGATAATCAGAGATTTCCATGTTTCTACATCTTGCCTTATCCACGTAAGATAAACCCAGTGAGGAATAGCCCCAAGCCAAGCCCATATACGCTCGCTTTGGGTACTACATTGTAAAACTTCTGAAGTCTTTGAAGATATATAAAGCTGAGTGCGATCTTTGTCTGAGAAGTAGAATTTGTAGATTGGAAAATCTTCTTTCAGCCTTCCAAAAGGAATCCACTGCTCCAAGCTATAAAGAGAGTCTATCTTTTCAACAGGAGCCTCACACCATAATTTTGCCACACTCAGAATACGCTGGCTATCATCTACTACCATAAATTCAGAAGAATCTGCAAGCAAGGTTACAGTGGAACGCCTGCCAATTCCAAGTTCATAGTAACTCTGGTTAAGGTATCTGTATAATGCCGCCGACTTTATAGAATCTATTGCTATGCCGCTTCTTACAGCTATACTATCTAAAGATGGCAAGTTACATTGTATCGGTTGCATCTTAGATAGCTTTTCTTCCTGACTCGCAGAGGGAAATCTGTGATAAATCATCACGATACCCGTAAGAAACCACATCAGGAACAGGATACTGAGCAAAGTGCCCAATATCCTGTGCAGAGTCCTGAATAGTTTGTCCAAAAATTTAGAAAGCATATTGGACAGATGCTGTAAAGTTCCTTGGTTGGCTTGGAACCATCTGATTTCCTAACGATTGGTTAAAGTACTTTTCGTTAAACAGATTCTTTATATTGAGTCCAAGTCTAACCCCATTTTTAAGGCTATAGCTAAAACCTACGTTTGTCAGCCAAAATGCATCAAACCACGATGTATTATTGGCATTTCTATAAACCTTATCCTGAAAATCAACATCGAAGTTTACTCCAAATCCTCTCAGAATGCCAGAAGAAACTACATAATCTCCCATTACAAAGAATGTGTTCTTTGGTATTCTGGCATACTGCTTGCCCTTTGTAGCATCTGTTGACATCCATTTATTCTTGGCCATTTCCTTAACCTGTGCATTGGTGTAGGCATAGCCGGTTGTGAGCAACAATCCTTCTATCGGCCTGTAGGAAATTTCTATATCGAATCCCTTAGAATTCATTTTGCCCACCTGCCCTACTACGTTCTTATCCAAGGTTTCGCCATCTATTACATCGCCTTTGTTGGCTATGGTTCTGGTCATGTTGTACTTGTTTATGTAAAACAAGCTGAAATCAACCCTGAGTTTGCGATCTATATCGTAACGAGCACCTATCTCAAACTGTTCTCCCTTCTCCGGCTTAAATACTTCTTCTCCATCTGTAGGTGTGAAAATTTTTCCTTTTCTATCTACATAGATGGTATTTTCGTTGTAGAAAGTTCTTATAGGCTTAAAGTAAGTTCCGATAGAAGCAAACAAAGACAAGTCGTCTGTAGGCAGATACACAGCACCGGTTCTGAAAGTAAATGCACCTGTCCTTAGTTTAGAGTAGGCATCTGAATCTACGTGTCCGTATTTTCTTCCTCTGTCTATAACATCTATTCCAGAAGCACGCTTAAAATTATACAAATCGTATCTGCCGGCAATTAAAACCTTCCATTTAGCACTCAATTCCATCAAATCGTGGAAATAGAAACCAAGCATACGAGTAAACTGCGGAGTACACTTGCTGAACTGAGTATCCATCCACCCTATGCTATGTGGATTGTGAGTTGTACCATGGCCGGTAAGTCCAGGGCCTACTACATCATCTCCCTTTGAACCAAACTGATAGCCTGAATAAGATACTCTGTCTAAATAAATAAAGCTGTTACCTCCCATATAATTATGCACCACACTGCCGGTAGTAAACTTTCCACTCAATTCAATCTGATTGTTTACAGTTTTTGCTATATGAGAGAATCTAAGCGGATAGCTGTAATAGAGAGAATCTAAGCAAATATAGGTACGAGCTCCACCGGAAGACTCATAATAATGCTTGTAAATAGGGTCTTTACTGGTCAGATAAGAAAGTTCTTCTGTAGAAAAATAATCAATGTCATCGTAGCTGTACGATATGTTTTCCGTAAGTTTAAAGTTCTCGTTGAAAGTATGCACCCATTTTGCCGATACATTTGAAGAACGGTTGTACATTTCATCCGATTCACTGTTGTACCTCCACTTTCTGTTTAAGCCGGGCAGCATATCGTTCTTTTTCAAGTACAGGTTCTCTGAGGCAGTTTCATAAATATCAGCTGGCATAAGTGCCGGAAGACCGATTTCTGTTGCATAAAAATCGTTACCGCCACCAAACCTGAGCTCTACCTGATCGTTTCTTCCTAACATTCCACCAAGAGCCAAATATCCTGATAATCTGCGAATACGGTTATCTCTCCATCCATCTTGATTCTGATAGTTGAAGCTTGCCTGATAATTTATAGGACCTGCGAGCTTGCCTCCGAAGCCCATACGGGTATTTACCGTGTACCAGCTACCGTACGAAATTCTTGCAAACAAATGCTTCTCGGCAGAAGGTGCTTTTCTCACAATGTTAAGCACACCGCCAACAGCAGAAGAACCATAAAGAACAGAAGCCGGACCCTTCAATAGTTCTATTTTTTCTATTGAAGACAAATCCATAAAAGGATAAGAATTGTCTATTGCACTTCTCTCGTCTCTAATACCATCCACCATAATGATAGAGTGGTCGAAACCCCTTATAGACATCTGCTGAAAAGCACCATAAGAAGTTTGAATTCTAACGCCGGGTATAAACTTAACCGCTTCTTGAATGTCTGAAATATCTCTATCTACAATACGCGTACTCTCGATAGAAGATGTGGCCACAGGAACATATTTCAGTGGCACGTCCAGTTTCATAACCTGGGTTTTCTTTTTATTAAAATCTGTGATAAAAAGCTCTTTAAGAGCAAGTGTTGTGTCTTTGAAGTTGGTATATTCTGTTTTTTTGTCTTGTGCAAAAACAGAAGTTATGCCAATAACGGCACACACCAAAGAAAGAAAAATCTTCCTCATAAAAAAATTGATAAAAATTAATTAATCAAGCTCCTTGCCCGGAAGCTTCCGTTAACTATTAAATTCTGGCAGGTTTCCTGACTTTATCCATAGGGCCTTCCCGTAATAATAACAGTGGCTATAGTCCTATAATCCTTACAGATCGGATATTACAGTAGCGGGCACTGTTCAGGTTTCACACCTGATTCCCTTTTAAAGCTTCAGACCGAAAGGTCTTCTTCTCACCAAAATTCGGTGCAAATATACAAAAATATGTAAAAACGCAACAACTTGCTATATTTGCAGGCAAATTCACCATATCCAAACAGAAAACCTATATAAACTATATATGAAAAGATTACTCATACTGCTTGCTGCAATTACGGTATTATATTCTTGTAAATCAGAAAATAATAACATTACACCAAACAACAAGGCCGCAATACTCTTAGTGCACTTTGGTACTACTCATGCAAACACGCGTAGCCTCACAATCGATTCTCTGAATAGCAGGGTAGCCCACTCTTTTCCGGAGTATGATGTATTTGAAGCCTATACCTCCAGAATAATTATCAAACACCTCAAAAAAGACGGCATAGAAAAACTGACACCTCAACAGGCGCTGGAAAAACTGCACGCAAGCGGGTATTCAAAAGTGATAGTACAGCCAACTAACATCATATCAGGTAAAGAGAATCAGACTTTAAAAACAGAAATTGAGAGTGTACGCCCTCTCTTTACTGAGATAAAAATTGGCAAACCCCTTCTGTTCAGTATAGAAGACTCGTTTGAAGTTGTAAAAATTCTTGCTCAGCGCAATAAAACATCAGAACCTAACCACCATGTTCTGTTCGTTGGACATGGCACAGACGATCCTGCTACCGCACTTTACAGCCAAACAGACTATATCTTCAAAACATCAGGCCACACCAACTACCATGTTGCTACTATAGAAGGCTTCCCTGCCATGGAAAACGCAATAAGCTTACTAAAGGAACACAAGGCTAAAAAAGTAACCTTAGCGCCATTTATGTTTGTTGCCGGCGACCATGCCGTTAATGATATATCCGAAGAATGGAAAGCCGCTATAGAAGAAGCAGGCTTTAATGTAGCACTAAACATAGAGGGTTTAGGACAGATTCCGCAGATACAAGATATTTTTATAGCCCACATCATAGATGCCATCAATAAAGAAGATGAGAATTTACTTAATATGAAAAACGATATTCTCAAGAACTAACAGCGTATATCTATCATATGTGTATGTTATGCACCTTTTTCTATTTTCTATGAGCAAAATAAGTAGAGACAGACTTGCCAAGATTTGGGACTGCAGTAGCGTTGAAAAGTTGCCCTGCAAAGTTGCATTACATTGGTAGTTTTTTCATACATTTGAACTATGGTATTTTCAGACCTTCTGTTTCTTTTTGAATTTTTGGCGGCGTTTGCGCTATGCTACCTCATTGCAGGTCTTATAGACCGCAATGGCGGCAAAGATGCCCACAACAGCGGTACTTCGGGTAACCCGCTGAGAGGGTCTTTTAAGGGGCGTAACCTTATTACCGTTATCTTTTCGCTGATTTTTTATGCATGGGGCGAACCCATCTATGTCTTTCTGATGATATTTTGCGTTTTCGTAAATTATCTCTGCGGCATAGCCATAGATACAAACAAGAAGCACCACAAACTCGGATTGGTACTGGGTTTAGTGTTTAACCTTGCGGTATTGGGAACCTTCAAGTATTTAGGATTCTTTGCAGATATACTCGGCAATATTGGACTTAAAGTATCCGCCCCTACCTTAGCCTTGCCAATAGGTATCAGCTTCTATACATTCCAATCTATTAGCTACCTCGTAGATGTGTACCGCAAAGACTCGCCTCCTCAAAAAAGATTTATAGACCTGCTTTTCTATATTTCTATGTTCCCGCAACTTATTGCAGGTCCTATTGTCCGATACGGCACTATTGCAGCCGAAATCAACAACAGAAAAGTTAATTGGACAGACTTTGCAGAGGGTAGCTATAGATTTCTCATAGGCTTAGGCAAAAAGGTAATTATAGCCAACCAAATATCAACGGTTGCTGATTACTTTCTTACAGCAGATGTCTCTAACTTCACTACAGCAGGAAGCTGGATAGGCCTCTTAGCTTTCACCTTCCAAATATATTTCGATTTTTCCGGCTATTCAGATATGGCCATCGGTCTGGGGCGTTGCATAGGCTTCCACTTCAACGAGAACTTTAACCACCCTTACATAAGCAGGAGTATTTCTGAATTCTGGAGAAGATGGCATATTTCTCTGGGTTCTTTCTTTAGAGATTACCTGTATATACCATTGGGCGGAAACCGTAAGCATCAGGCCTTAAACATTTTTGTTGTATGGTTTTTTACAGGAATGTGGCATGGCGCAAGTTGGAACTTCATAATATGGGGCCTGTACTTTGGGGTTATAGTAACACTGGAAAAATACACTATTCTAAAGATTTACGATAAGATTCCAAAAATATTACTCCACTTATACAGCCTGTTCTTGATAGTGCTCGGTTGGGGAATTTTCTATTTCGACGATCTTGATAAAATGAAATCTCTGTTCAGCAGCCTGTTTGGCCAAGCTGCCGTACATTCAGACTTTACGGTTATAACAGCCTTAACAAATAATTTCTGGCTATGGATTGCAGCCATTGTATTCTGTATGCCCGTAAGAAGCCTATTCAAAAACGTAAAAGGAATATGGTATTATCGCACTGCCATTGCAGTTGTAATACTCATTTGCAGCGTAGCTTTGCTTGTTGGAGCCACAAATAATCCTTTCTTGTATTTCAGATTCTGATTATGAAAAAAACTCTATTTATATCAGTTTTAGTTTTCATGAGCCTTGCTGTTGCAAAGGCCCAGACAGCAGATACTTCCTCTGCTAAACAAATTGCAAACAGCACAGATTTTCCTGTGCCAACTACAGATGCAAACGACATTTACCCCAACCGTACGGTTGCTAAATATGTAAATTCTGTTAATCCTAATGCACCATACAAAGTGTTAAAGTCTGGAATTATGCTTATAGGAGAGCCAGGAAAAATCAGAGCAGCAGAGCCTTACGGTGGAAGAAGCGCCGGAGAAGTAGAATATGCCAATGCTGCCAATAAGTATAAGAGAATATTTGGCGATAGTATAAACGTGTATTGTATGGTAATTCCTAATGCCGGAGCTTTTTACACTCCAAACAAGCTGGCTGGCAGCGGAAAAGATCAGGGAAAAACAATAAACAGAATTTTTTCTAACCTTTCAGATTCTGTAAAGGCCGTGGATATTTACTCCATCCTTGGCAGGCATGCCTCAGAAAACATATACTCCAGAACAGACCATCATTGGGCGCCATTAGG
This sequence comes from Bacteroidales bacterium UBA3709, assembly GCA_002372015.1. Lineage (GTDB taxonomy): Bacteria > Bacteroidota > Bacteroidia > Bacteroidales > UBA932 > Egerieousia. The sequence continues at coordinate 10,679 of DFIA01000037.1, forward strand.
AGCATATTATGCAGCAAAAAAGTTTGCGGCAGTAGCAAAGGTTCCTTTCAAAGACTTATCTCACTATAAAAAACATGTAGTACGCAACTATGTGGGCACTATGTACATGTACACAAAAAGTCAAGACCTGAAAAACTCACCGGAAGAGTTTGTGTACTACACTCCGGATAGTACCGTTAAATACGAGACCACCTATATTAACTACAACACCAGAAAAGGAGTAGCACTTTCTGAGCGTGCACCTCTTAAAGGAGATTTTTTCCAGAAGGGAGTGTCGGGAGTAGGCTGCTATGTTGTTTTTATGGGAGGAGATGCCAAAATAACACAAGTACGCACATCTACCAACAATGGGCGAAGACTGATCATATTCAAAGACAGTTACGGTAATGCCATACCAGGATATTTGTTCTTTTCGTTTGAAGAAATACATGTAATAGACTGCCGCTTCTTTAAAAGGAACATCAAGAAATATGTTAAAGACAATAAAATAACAGACATTTTATTCGCCAACAATATAATGAGGGGAGTACTGGCTGTAACAAACAAATCTTACGACAGATTTCTCACCCAGTAAAGTTGTGCTACCAAGTAATGGGCAAGAAAATATACATAACAATAGTAACTCTGCTTTTTGCAGCCTTTGTGGTTGTTTTCAACACCTTTCCAAGAAGTACGATAAGTGAGGTTGAAAAGCGAGAGCTTGCAAAGTTCCCTGAGTTTTCTTTCAGTTCTCTCAGAGAAGGGCGCTTTACCAAAGAATTATCTGCATGGTTCTCAGATAGCGAACCTTATAGAGATTATTTCATTGCTCTGAGTATGAATATCAAAGACTGGATGAGAATGAATTTTTCCAAAGAGAATGCCATTACTTTCCACGCACCAGACATTGCCAACATAGATACAGAAGCACCAGATTTGCATGGTACCGATATATCCGAAGATATAATTACAGACACCATTCCAAAGACTCAAAAAGACACCGTAGAAAACCGCAAGATTGAAGAATACCGCAACAAACTAACAGCAGAGGAAAATGCTAAAATAGCCCACGCTGGAATAATAATCATAGGTAGCGGAGAAAAAACGCGAGCCCTTATGGCATACGCCGGAGATTCTACCGGAGGTGTAAAATTTGCAGAGGCCGCCAATCTCTACAAGAGAAAACTCGGTAAGAAAGTAAATGTTTATCTGATGGCCATCCCAACTTCAGTAGAGTTTTACTGCCCGGATGCCGCCAAGAGCAGAACAAAAAGCCAACGAGCCACCATCAATAATATCTTTGCCCATCTGTCAGATTCTGTAAAAGCCGTAGATGTTTATACTACACTGGGCAAACATGCCTCAGAAGATATTTATCTCAGAACAGATCACCATTGGTCGCCATTAGGCGCCTTTTATGCTGCCCAGAAATTTGCACAAGTGGCTAATGTGCCTTTCAACGACCTCTCTTCCTATACCCAAAAAGTTGTAAAACGCTATGTAGGCAGTATGTATGGCTACTCTAAAGATATAAGCATAAAAAAGGCTCCGGAAGACTTTATTTATTGGGAGCCAGACAGTACCGTTACATACACTACCACATACATAAACTACACAATAGACAACAACTACAAGGTTACCGGAGAAAGCAAACCAGTTAAAGGCAATTATTTCTACCGCTATAAAGATGGAAGCGGCAGCGCATATTGTACATTTATGGGCGGCGATACAAAACTCACTAAGGTAGAAACATCTACTAAGAATAAAAGGAGACTGATAATCATCAAAGACAGCTTTGGAAATGCTCTGCCAGGTTATCTATTTTTCTCTTTTGAAGAAATTCATGTAATAGATTACCGCTACTTTACATTCAATATGCTGGAATATGTAAAGCAGAATAAAATTACAGATATCCTATTTGCCAATAATATATTCTCGGCATATTCAAACAGCATTGCCAGAAGGTACTCCAAATTTCTTACCCAAGACCACGATACTTTCTATCCCAAGCCAAAACCAGCAGAAGAAGTAAACACAGACTCATAATCTGGAGGTCCCA
>DFIA01000096.1 GCA_002372015.1 Bacteroidales bacterium UBA3709
GACGGAGAAATAGCAATTCACTTATGTATGCCCCAAATTATAATAAAGCAGGACACATCTGTGTTGAATATTGACACCTCTGTGTTGAATATTAAAATAGATTATCATGCCGGTAATATGTCGTTAAAAGCAGAAGATTATAATACAATTCTTAAAGTTCTTAAAGCACTTCCTTATAATGTATTTCTCAAATTCGACCATTATCAATTTTCTAAGTGAGGTAAAGAAACTATCTATAATTATGAGCTGGAAATGAACAGAACTTGGTTTGAATCTAGTTTTGTAGTTATCTACATCGAAAATTTAGATAAAAAAAAGAATAGGAGAAGATGGAGAGGATTCGATTCTGGTTCTACAAAGCACGAATATATATTAAACGTTATAACATCAGAAGGACAAACAATAACGTTCCCTCCTTCTAAATAGAACTCCGCCCGAGTCATATGAAGGTGGTATTGTGGCTAAAAGTTTACAAGCACTTCAAAAACTGCATAAAGTACATTATAGGTATTATCAAAAGGCACATAAGAAAGCAAGCCCTCAAACACCAATATACAGCGACAATGATAACAAAAAATATGTTTTTAATAAAAAGGGTCAAAAAATCTATTTTTAAGATAAATACATTCATCCTACTACTTTATATTATTTGCGTAAACTCTTGTGGTATAAAAATCCATAAAACAGAAAGTTTACGGTTAGGAGAAATTAGGTATGATGGAACCTTGCATGAAGGCGAAGCTCATATATTAAACACAATACAATTAGCTCTTATTGCTACCGGACCAGATAAAATGAGTGAAATAATCGCAGATAGCACACTACTGAAGTATATTATCCATAGTTTATTTCCTACTGTTCTATTCCGCAATTTGAGAGATTTTAGAAATTTCAATCCGTATTTAACCAGTGGATTAAAAGCAAAATCAATGATAGATGATATTATGCTATATGATATATATATAACGAGTGCTAACTTTCTTGATAAAAATAGGGATAAAATTTCGAACTGCAGAATTTTGGAGACAGTTTTTTTAGAAAAAGGCTATTCTTGTGCGAGTATTAGTTTATGTCAAGATGCAAATCGGAATATATCGTTATTTATTATAAACAATCAACAGAAAGATATTATTTATACACATTTACCGCTATTGAAAAATAGGAGATACGCACTGTCTGAAAACAAGAGAAATTTGTTGAGAAGATATAGTTATTCCATACCATCAGAGGCAACGATAGAAATTATTGAAAATGACCTTCTTTACAAAGTATTTCTGTTTAAGCTTGATAAAAATGGAGATTTATTTATAACATCACTAAATGATAAGGAACATAAAACACAACAAAAACTAGTATTTTCAGATAGTTCTGTTATAGAAATGATACGCAATATTTAGAGGACTACCTGCAAATTACAGTATAAGAACACTTCAAGGAATATATTATAAAAGATGAAAAATTATAGCATATTTAACCTGTAAAGAGACTTACTTTTTTTTGATGAAATTCAGATAACTTCTTATCTTTAAGTGTTGAAACAATAGCACTATGAAAAAGATAGTTATGGGCATTACTTTATTGTTTGCTTGCTTTTGCTTTGCTCAGGCTCAGCAAAACGCTCGCAATTGGCTGAAACGTTATAATATAGATCCAACAAACAGCAATCCTGTGTTTACTCGTCCAATGCACGAGAACGCCGAAAGCAGAGTAGAAGGTGCAGGAATAAATATGAATGATGGTGAGGCATACAATCGTACATACTACAACTTTGGCGGTGAGTGGCATTATGAGCCTAAGCTCCCTTTGTGTAAAGAAGAAGAAGCTGTTTTGAGTAGAATTACGGGAGATTATTTTTACGAAGACAATCATACACATATAGCAACCGTTGGAGAGATTCTCAAGTATGGTGTGATTCCTACCGAGTTTGGGGCTGTTGTGGCATATAGAATTTGGGGAAGAGATAGCGACCAGCCAATACGGCACTATTATGCAACCTTTAATCACAATGGCACATTGATAGATGCTTTTTACGTAGGAGAAAGTGGATGGCAGAGTGCTATTCTCAAAGCCGAACCTCATGGTAATTATGAGGTAAAAAGCAATTTAGGTGGGGGTAATATGCAATTCTCTAAAGACGGTAAAACTCTAACAAGAGTAGGTTATTTCTACTACAACGTTCCGGAGCAAAGAAGTGGCGTAAAGTGGGAAGATACCTTAGTATATAACATTTCTTCTGAAGGAATCTTTTCTATAGAATATCATTCTCAGAGCGGAAAGCCAGAGATAAATCAAGCAGCTGAAAAGCTTTTTTCTTTAGAAACTCTACCTCTCAGTAATAAAGATGCCATTAAAAAATGGAATGCTTTTGTAAAAGAGCATAAAGATAATGAGCAACTTGCTCCGAGAATCAGCGAAGGGGTGCTAAGGTTGTTTATTAGCCGTCAGCAAGAGTTTATGGAGTGGACCACAGCCAATAAGAACGAGAGTGTACTGATTACGGCATTACGGCCAGGGTTTAAGTCTCTTGCAGAACTCTATGGCTCTGGTACTGTTCAGATGCTTGTAATTGACGGCATAGAAAATTGTCCAGATAAAGTGGTGCGTACTTACTGGCAAAATCTTAAAACAATACGCAGTTTATCTGACCTTTAACCGGAATAGCTTACCTATTAGTTTTTTGCAATACGCTTTGCTAAGCCTATGGCATTGGTAGGGCATACCATGCGGCATAGGTGGCAACCAACACATTTTTTGCCAATAATCTTTGGCTTACGGTCTGATTCAAAAGATATTGCCTGATGACCTCCATCGCGGCAAGATATATAACATCTTCCGCAACCTATGCATACATTATAATCTATGGTTGGAAATACTTTAGTGGTGCGGTCTAAGTCTGATGCTCTGACAAAGTTGTTTAGTTGTTCTCCAACAATCTCTTGCAGGTGGGTAATGCCTCTATTTTTCATATATGTTTTCATACCCTCAGTGAGATCGTCTATGATTCTATAGCCATATTCCATTACAGCGGTACATACTTGAACATTATGGCATCCGAGTTGAATAAATTCAAGCGCATCTTTCCATGTGTATATTCCCCCAATTCCAGAAACCTGTATGTTGTGCATCAATGGATTTGTACATATCTCGTGTATAAATCTTAGTGCAATTGGTTTTACCGCTTTTCCAGAGTATCCGGAAACTATGTACTGGCCGGAAATTGCAACACCTTGCCCCATGGTAATAGACTTAATAGTGTTTATTGCCGAAATACCATCTGCTCCTGCAAACTTTGCTGCCATGGCAAATTTGTTCATAGATGCTACATTAGGAGTCATTTTAGGTATTACCGGAATTTTTACCGCATTTTTTACGTATGCCGTTAGAAAAGTAACCATTTCTGCATTTTGCCCAACATCGCTGCCCATTCCGGCAATTTTCATCTGTGGACATGAAAAATTGAGCTCTATAGCATCTACGCCGGCAGCCTCGGCCATTTTGCCAAGGTCTATCCACTCTTGTTCTGTGTGGCCCATAATGGAGGCCACAATTATTTTTGTAGGGTAATTTTCTTTTAGCCTGCGCAGTGTGTCTAAATCTACACTTACAGGATTTTCAGAAAGCTGTTCCATATTGCGGAAGCCTGCAAAGGAACCATCCGGATTCTTAACGGTATCAAATCTTGGCGAAACCTCCTCAATATCTTCCATGCAAATTGTTTTGAAGAATACACCGCCCCAGCCGGCCTCTAAGGCGGAGGCTACCATTTCATAATTTGTACAAATGGCAGACGATGCCAAGAAAAACGGATTTTCGCAACGCAGACCGCAGAAATCTATCTCTAAAGATGGCTCTTGGTGTAAGTTATCTGAAAATTTGTTGGTTTGCTGTTGTTTTAATATCTGCGCAATGTCTCTAATTCTAATGGGCCTATCGTAGTGAATACAAGCCTTCTCTGCAGCCAAGAGTTCTTCTTCTGAAGCATCCTTTATCCATTTCCACGCATTTGATGCATTATCAAATTTTATAGCCCTAATGGCTCTTGCCGGATCTGAGGCATGCATGAAACTTTTGCATGCGGTTGTGCATGGGGCTTTTTCGCAGTTTAGGCACCTTCCGGCCTCTTCTACGAGATGTAATCTTTGCATGGCTATGATAAATATATATTACTTCCTATAATTCTATGGCATGGGATTATTATCGCTATAACGTTATAGCCGCAAGTATTGGCGGCTACTCTCCCGTAGATTTTAACTTTGAGCATAATTGTTCTAATTAGATACCCCCAAGTTAATAAGAATATCTTTATTCTGAAAATCCAGTTACAAAACAACTTGTCAATCATTAGCGAGGTTTAGTTTAAGATGCAGTATGTTAGATTTTTTTAATAAATCGCCCAGCCACATAAGCACTTTACTGCTAAAACTTAACTCTTTGCGCAGTATTCTGCGTGTTTCTCTAAAGAATGTGATATGGCTATAAAGTTCGGTATTTGTGCAGCCTGCGGTATTTTCTTTTCCAGTTCGATGGCCTTTGTGTCGAGAAAATATTGTGGGAATTTTTTGGAGATGCGAATTCTGCTGGCCAGAGGAATATATATAGTATCTTCAACTCCATAAAAGGCAGCGTTGCTGTTTGCCTTGCCGTTGAGTTTGCACGCTTGTTTTGTTAAATCTTTGTTCAAAAAGCACCGAGGGTAGGTGTATATGAGCAAACTGAATGTTATCGCAGAAGCACCAGTTTGTCGCCTTCTTTAAGTACAGTATTGCCGTTAGGAATAAAACTTTCTTTGTTGCGTTGTACCAAGATAATAATTCCAGAACTTGGAACATCGGCAATTCTCTTTCCTATTCTCCTGCTGTTAGGCTTTACTTTTTTCTCCAAGAAGATAGCTTCTGAGCCCTTGTATGCCTGAGACACCATAACAGCCTTATCACCAGCCTTTATGGTAGTATCGCCACGTGCTATGATATGTTCCTTTCCTCTTACTAAAAGAGCTATAAGTAGGTTTTTAGGTAATCGGATGTCTTTAACCTGCTTTTCTGTCATATAACTATCCTCAGTTACTTCTACCATGCTGAACTGTAGCGAAGAGTCTTCTGTGTAATCGTTAAAGGTTTTGAGTACATTGTCTTTGTGGTCTATCATGTCTAGTTTTTTTGCGGCCCATGGAATAAGCGAACCTTGTAACCCAATGGATATTAGCACTAAACAAAATACTATATTGTACACATCGTGGTAGATAGGGCTTGTGCTGCTAACACAGATAATGGCAAATACAATTGCGGAAGCTCCACGGAGGCCTACAAAAGAAATGAAGGCCATTTGCTTAAAATCATATTTTCGGAATGGTGTTAATATTCCAAATACAGCAATTGGACGTGCTGCAAAAAGCATGAAAGCGAATATAAGAACTGCCGGGAGTATGTCTTTAGGCAATGCTGCAGGCGTTACCATCATACCTAAGAGGAAGAAAGTTAGAACTTGCATAAGTTCGTTAATGCCGTCGAAGAAGTTAACAATAGGCTTCTTTTCTTTAAAATCTTCGTTACCGATAATTATTCCTACTAAATATACACTAAGGTAGCCATTACCTCCTAAAACATCTGGTAGGGCATAGCTTACAATAGCAACGGCAAGCAGGAACAGCGAAGAGTAACCACTGCCCTGCATATTTATTTTTTGAATGGCTAAGGAAGCAAGATAAGCTATTCCCAAACCGCATAGTACGCCTATACCTATTTGCATGAATAGCATCAGAGCCAAACTTCCGCCGGAGGCGGAGCCTTTCATCAAAGATAACATTGCTAAAGTGAGCATATTGGCCATAGGGTCGTTACTGCCGCTTTCTACCTCCAGCATTGGAGCAGTATTGTTTTTTAGGCCAAGCTTTTTGGAGCGTAATATAGAAAAGACCGAGGCCGCATCTGTAGAACTGACTATTGCTCCCAGAGTAAAGCTTTCTATCAGAGGCCAGTGTAGAATAAAATAACAAAAGGCACCGGTTGTGGCAGCTGTAATAAAAACCCCAACCGATGCCAAAAGGCCGGCTTCTGTAACTATGTGTTTTACTGTGCTCCAGCGTGTACCAAAACCACCATAGAACATTATAAAAATAAGGGCTACGGTGCATATATTCTGCACAAAAACAAAGTTATTTAATTGTATAGGCATTATTTGGCTACTGCTTACCAATACTCCCAGTATAAGGAAGGCTAACAGTGTTGGAATACCTATATTTGAAGATAACTTATTGAGCCAAATGCTGATAAAAAGCACAGCGGCCACAACAAGCAGAAGCAGTGTTAACATATTCTGTATGTATTGCCTATATCTTTAGGCTTGTTAGCGATGTTTGTTAAAGGCACATCTTATAAATATTTTCTACATCTTGTTGTTTGAGTGGCTTGAATCCCTTGAGCGTATCGCCACCAACAGATTTTCTTGCCATAGTTGCAAAATGGGTACTATCTATGCCAAGTTCTGTAAAAGTACTCTTGAGTTCCAGTGTCTTGAAGAAAAAGTTGCTGAGCATCTCTATGGCCTTGTGTGCTATAGCCATAGGTTCAAGACTGCTATCTATACCAAAGACATTAACACCAAACTGAACAAATCTGGACACAGTAGTTTGGTCTAAGCAGTATTCCATCCATCGCGGAGTAAGGATGGCAAGTCCAAGCCCGTGAGTAATGTCGTAAACAGCAGAGAGCTCATGTTCCATGGGGTGGCACGACCATGCCTGCCGCTTACCACCGTCTATAAACCCGTTAATAGCCCAAGAAGATGCCCACATAAGATTTGCTCTTGCTTCATAATTTTCAGGCTCACGCATGGCAATTGGAGTATATTTTATAACAGTTTTCATCAACCCCTCCATAAAGCAATCCAGCATATATAAATCTAGATTAACATTAAAATATACTTCAAAAATGTGCGAGAGTATGTCTGCCGCTCCGCAGGCCGTTTGGTATGGGCTAACCGTAAAGGTGTTTGTCGGGTCTAAGAAAGACGCTTTAGGGAGCATTGGAGGATACATGGCTCCTATTTTATCTTTGGTTTCTGGATTGCTTATAACTCCTCCGCAATCCATTTCGCTCCCTGTAGCAGAGAGCGTTAGGATACTAACTATAGGAAGTGCCTTTTTTACCGGAACCCTTTTGGTTACATCAAAAAAATCCCAAGGATCAAAATCTACAAGCGCACCGGCTGCCATAAATTTTGTGGCGTCTATAGTGGAGCCTCCGCCAACAGCCAGCAATACATCTATCTTGTGCTCTTTGCACATTTGGACTCCTTTTCTTACAGAATCTATTCTTGGGTTTGGTTCTATGCCGGAAAGTTCAAATATCTCAAGTTCAGCAGCTTTGATCTCTTTTATAACTTTATCGTAGAGGCCTATGCGTTTAATGGAGCCACCGCCATAAGTAAGCAATACACGCTTGCCCCATTTTTTTAACTCCGGCCCTAAGTTACTCAGTTGATTTTTTCCAAAATATATTCTTACCGGTATATCGTAAATAAAATCGTTAATCATAACTTTCTGAATATTCTTTTATGCGAGTATTTGATTCTAAGTTTTAACTCATTATAAAAACCATAACTTATTATAAGCTCAGCGATTCTATCCAAGCTTTTACATCTTCTGTGGTGGCCTTGTTGAGAACTTTGCCATCTATCCATTTTATGTTAGGGTAGGCTGCCTTGAACTCTGCATTAGCCTTGTCTATAGTGCTTCCGCCGGAAGTTGCAAAGAAAACTACGGTTTTACCGGATAAATCATAAGCTTCTATAAATGTGTTTATAATGGTTGGAGCGGTGTACCACCATACAGGGAATCCGATGTATATCGTGCCATAATTTTCTATTCCCTCCAAGTCTTTTTGTATTGCAGGGCGAGAGGTTTTGTCTGCCATTTCCACGCTGCTTCTCGATGTTTTAACAGTCCAGTCTAAGTCGGCCGAAGTATAAGGAGTCTCTGGTTTGATTTCATACAGATCGCCTCCAGTAACTTCTGCTATTTTTTCAGCCAGAGCCTTTGTTGTGCCTGTTGCAGAAAAGTATGCTACAAGTTTTTTCATCTTAACTTCCTCCTGTATGTTTTGAATGTTATTTTCTTGTGATTTATCAGTTTGCGCAGATTTTTTGCCTTCTGTGCAGGAGATCAATACCATTGCCATGGCCGCGATTGTGAGAATAAACCTTTTCATGAGCATTGTGGTGTATTAGTTAGTTTGATTGATTAGTGCATTATTTCCAAAGATACAACAAATAATTTGAAATCTCTATTTATCTAATTGCTTTTGCTTATCATAGTTAATCACAATCTTGCTATCTTACTACCCTGCTACCTACAAATTCGCTCTTAGTAGATGTTTGCAATAATAGTTGAATTGCGTAATTTTGAGGAGGGAATTTAAGTATAATAATCAGAAAAATGGACAGTTCTAACAAGAAACCGCTTATAGGTGTTATGCCTTTGTGGGATTCCGAGAAAGAGAGTATATGGATGCTTCCCCATTACCTTGATGCAATAATAGGGGTTGGCGGCTTGCCTATTGTGTTTCCGTTTACGGCAGACCTTAAAGATGTGGAGCAGTTAACAGCACTATGCAGTGGCATACTTTTAACGGGTGGGCAAGATGTATCGCCTTCTGTTTATGCAATGGAAGACGAAACTGGTAAGACGATACCATCTCCTTTGAGAGATTCTTTAGAATCTCACGTGCTGGAAATTGCACTGAAAAAGAGTATGCCGATACTTGGAATATGCCGTGGCCTGCAATTTATCAACGCTTTTCTTGGAGGCACTCTATATCAGGATATTCCATTACAGTATCCAACAAATGTAAACCATCGCCAGTTTAAGCCGTATGATCGTCCCATTCACAAAGTTACTCTTAGCGGTTCTCTTAAAAACTTGCTACCTAATATTCAGGAGACCTCATTACAAGGCAAAAGCGCACATGCCAAAGTAGAACAAGATGCTCTTATGCAGCGCAGCATGGCACAGGATTTTATTGCGCAAGCCGGTACCATGGAGCGCACTGATGAGTTAGCTGTAAATAGTCTTCATCATCAGGCAATAAGAAAACTTGCTCCAGCTCTGCAGCCAATGGCAGTTTCAGAAGACGGACTCATAGAAGCTGTTGAGATGCCAGACAAAAAGTTTGTATGGGCCGTACAGTGGCATCCCGAGTTTCTTTTCCGCTCCGATGCCTTTAGCGCGGCACTCTTTAGGTATTTTGTAGAGTCTTGCTCTTAGAGTTATTCTTCAGCGCACTATTCGGCCACCGGCATAATTGCAAAGCCGGCCGCATTTGAAAAACTTTCGTTATAGTGTAGCGTTTTAGCCCAACCCCCAGAGAAGTTAAGGAAAAGTGCGGCATTCGCCGTAAGATCGTAGGACGCTGTCCAGTATTTGCCGTAGTTGGTATCTTTATACTCACCACTCGTCTGGCCACGATAACCTGTGTAAGGAACAAAAACAACACCTTGCTCAGGCGCTGAGTGTTGGGCATAGAAGTAGAAGCCTTTATCGGTAGTGGAATTTGATTTTATGGCATATAGATCTGTTCCCGATACTTCTTTTATAGGATCGTTGGTAAAACCTGTGAATACGTTTTTGTTAGGAACCTTAAAACCCGGTGGGCACGGGTCGTAAACTGTTTTTGTTACAACTTCATCTTTGCCACGGGTAGTCATAGAAGAGTTCCATAGGTTGTGATAATGTATTCCGAACCACGATGTATTAACTGTGGGTGGTTTGCAGAACATATGCGGCTTCTGAATAGAAATAGAATATTGTTGGTCGTTATAAGCATCTTTTGTAGTCTGTTGCGCTGAAATCGCAGTTCCGGCAGCATCATATACGGTTCTGTTTGAGGTGCTTGCAATTATGGCAGGAATCATAGGGTCTTTTCTTCCCCATTGGTAATGAGTTACAGATGCGCCATTGCCAACATCTCCATCCTGAAGTAAGTATAATTGTTTTTCCTTTCCGGTAGCTGTTTGCGTAAACTTTACCATTACCTGGCGTGGCGGTATCTTGGTTCCCTTTGTAAATCCTAATGCTGCAGCAAGCATATAATTAGGTTCTACCACACTTTTATACGGTATATCAGGATGGGAATATATAGGTATGGTAGCTAAATTCTGAGAAGGATTATCCATAAACCATAGATGCCAACTCCAAACGATAGTAGTACCACTCTGGGCAGCTATAACGGCATTGCCCTGAGCTATCTTGTCTTTATCTACATAAAATTTGATGTAGGCTTTTCCGTTGTAACGGTCTATCTGAGCATTTTTAATTAAATCCTTAATGCTTTCCCATACAAGCGAAGCGCCATCTACTGCAATATTGTCTTCAATCCCAGAGATTGTAACAGTATTGTTTTCAATCCAAGGGTCCGTAATAGCAGTTTCGTCATGTTTTAAAAAAGCTGCCAGAGCATTAGTTCCTGTATAACTTGTTGTTTTATAAGCAGCCTCATTTACACTGCCATTCTTGATGGCATTTCCATACACGCAAGGAATCTTATACCACCCTGGTTGGCTTATAACATAGCAGTTAGCCGTGTTTTGTGGAGTGCTGCTCTCTACGCCTCCATAAGGCAAGCCATAAATATCGTAGCAGGAAAGGTCTTTTGGATTTGCTTCAGCACCAATTTCAGTTTTGTTTGCCCATGAGGCGCTTGTATTTGCGCTAAAGCTAAATGTGTATGTAGTGCCGTCAGAGCCTGCTCCCGTGGTAGTAAAGTCAGTTAGCCAATCTGGCTTGCTGTCTGTCCATGTTTTGCCATAGTCTGTAGAAAACTGTGCAGTCCATGCAGTTGCATAACTGGTTTTATGATTGGTTTTGTATGATTCTATCGTGTATGTTGCACTTCCTCCTGCTTTTGCCAATGCGGTAGTAGGGCCGGTAACATCAAAAACGCTACTTGTAGTGGTCTTTGGAGCAGAAATTACTATGTTAGCTTTTTGTGTAGCCTGAACGGTTATAGGCTCCGTATTATCAGGATTACCAGACACTATTTTGTTAAGTTTCAGAGACCGTTTTACGCCCCCTTCAAAATTGAGGGTTACTGTAAGATTTGTTTGTGCCACAGGCAGGGCGAGCATAGTAATCTTATACGGAGTATCGCTACTCAACTGTATTCCGCCATCAGGAATGCTTACGGTGATAGACTTGCCCGGATTCTCTATAACAAGGGCTGTTGGATCGTATCCTAAATCTGTAATCGTAGCTTTAAAGTCGCCGGTTAAATTAGTAGTAGTAGAAGACAAGCTAACCGATATGAGTTTTTCATTTATGGCTTCTGTGCCGGATTGTGTAGAGATTGCAAACTCAAAAGTTGTAATCAGAGGTTTGAAACTTAGGTTTACATATTTAGATGTTGGTAGTGCAGTAACTTTTTCGGCAGCATACATATATGCATAATTCATATTTGGCCTGTATATATGGTCTGTAGAAAAGTCTGTTGACTTTTTAACCACTTGAATTGCCGGAATAACACCGGTAATGAGAGCATTATTTGTGCCTTGGGTTTCAAGTATGGAAGTAGGTACGGTTTCACCGTTACTGATACTCTGAGATGGATATAATGCATAGAAAAAGTGCGGAAAGGTGGTGCCCCACTGTAGGCCATTACCCGTAGAAGGCACTATATCCGCAAAACTCTTTTCTTTTGCATCCTGCTTCTTAGTTACATTGTAGTCTGAAAACTTCTCCGAGCCGGATATAAGCGTGGCCTGTTGGCACATAACCCTTATTTTATCGCTCCCCGGCACCCAGTTGATGCTCTCAATCGTATGTTCGTCGTTAAAATTACCACCATATATAGTTTTGGTCAAAACTTTAGTGCGGTAAGAGGTTGCCGCCCCAAAACGCACAGTATTGCCGTTATGGCCATTGTAGCTGTTTGTAGAAATATCGTCTCTGTCTTTATGGCACGAGGTGGATATTACAAATGTAACAAGGGTTAAAACTGTTACAAAAATGCATCTTATTTTCATTGCTATATCTCCCTGATAATGAATAAACTATCGTGTATATACCTTTTCTAACCAAGCTAAAGGTATTTTTGCTTTCGCAAATACTATTCCACACAAACCTACCACAACATAATACTTGCCCTGAAGCTCCAAAACATTTCCTTCTACTCCTTTTAGGGAGCCTTTGATTACCCTCACTCTATCTCCAAGACTTACCGGTTGATCTATGAGTCCGCCAGTTGTCAGACTTGCTTGAAATACCCTTATAAAATCTTCCATTTGCTTTTCCGGAATGGTCATCATTGTGTGTTTGGCATAATCAAACATATAATTTAGCGGTAGATTGTCTAAAACACGTAAGTCGCATGCATGCTGCTTAGTGGTTTTGATGAATACCATATTGTGGATGACAGGGTGTTCTTTCAGTTGGCCTCTATAATTTTTTTTCTTTTCAGTAGGGATAAAATGCTCAATACCCAAGCTTTCCAGCTTAGACTTAACACCCAATTCCTGGCCATAACGTGTCCTGGCAGGGTACCATGCGGTTTGAGTGTTAATATGTTTTTGAGTATATATTTCCATCCTGCTGTATATAGAGTTAAAATTTTCTGCCCGTTACTATACTCAGAAAAGTTTTAGCAAGTACTTTAGCATCAAAGAATAGGGAGCGGTTTCTCAGATAATATAAATCTAAATCGAGACGTGTGAGCATTTTTTCCAAAGTATCTGTATAGCCATTGTACAAAGTGGCATAAGATGTAACTCCGGGCCGCATCTGGTACAAATAGTAATATCTGGGATTGTACTCCATTATCTGATCTATAAAGAACTGCCGTTCTGGTCTGTAACCCACAAAAGACATATCCCCCCTAAAAACATTCCACAGCTGTGGAAGTTCGTCTAAGTGATATTTTCTGAGAAATTTGCCGGTTTTTGTGAGTCGTGAGTCTGCGTCTCCCTTAAAAAGTTGGGCACCACCGGCTTCTGCATCCATTTTCATAGTGCGGAACTTTAGGATGGTAAATGGCTTGCCATTTTTACCTATCCGCTCTTGCTTGTAGAGAACGTCTTTGCCATCGTCTAACTTTATTGCAATGGCACTGATTAGGGCTAAAGGAGAAAAAATAATCAAGAGTACAGCAGAAAGCGAGCAATCTAAAACTCTTTTTAAATTTCGTTCGGCCTGAGACATTTTGTCTGTAATAGGATCTACAACCATATTTTTGCCATGGCTTTTGGGCGTGCCGGAAACGTTGCTTTTAGGAAACATTATGCAGTCTATGCCACCCAGCTTCCATTCCAATGTTTGTAGTTCTTCTTCATTTTGGCAGTGATACACTACAATATCATCTATAACGCGGCCCGACATGCTCTTATCGGGACTAATGAAGCCAACCAAATTGTATTTATCAGACTTCATAATTTTTTCTGCCATATCTACAGCCCTGGC
>DFIA01000087.1:0-9911 GCA_002372015.1 Bacteroidales bacterium UBA3709
CGGTCTTGGACTGAAGGAAGCTAAGGATCTTGTTGACGGCGCTCCTAAGGCTGTTAAGGAAAAGGTATCTAAGGCAGATGCCGAAACTTTGAAGGCAAAACTTGAAGAGGTTGGAGCAGAGGTTGAGATTAAATAAGTTTGGTCTCTACTTCTCCCTGCCTGTCAGGACGTAGTCAGGTTTAGGGCTAAAATGCCCTAAACCTTTTTGTCGTTTTTTTTAGTTTATATTCAACAAATTTTGCCAACATGCCTCAAAAAACTAATAATCAGCGAATTTCATTCGCAACGTCTAAAACACTATTAGACTATCCTGATTTTCTGGAGGTACAACTGAAATCATTCAGAGAATTCTTCCAACTTGGCACAACAGCGGAAAACAGGAAAAATGAAGGCTTATATAAGGTCTTTCAAGAAGCCTTTTCACAAAATTCAGAACCTTCTGGCATTAGAGACACACGCAACAATTTTGTTCTGGAGTTTATCGACTATACGATAGAACCTCCTATCTACACAGAAGACGAGTGCCTCGACAGAGGGCTCACCTACAATGTTCCGTTGAAGGCTAAGCTCAAACTCTCTTGTACCGATCCGGATCACGAAGATTTTGAGCAGGTCATACAGGATGTATTCTTAGGAAACATCCCATACATGACCCCAAGAGGAACATTCATAATCAATGGCTCAGAAAGAATTGTGGTTTCGCAGCTGCACCGTTCTCCCGGTGTGTTCTTCGGACAAAGCATGCACCAGAATGGCACTAAACTCTATTCTGCCAGAATTATACCTTTCAAAGGTTCATGGATAGAGTTCACCACAGACATCAACAAGGTAATGTACGCATACATAGACAGAAAGAAGAAACTGCCTGTAACTACATTGCTAAGAGCCATAGGATTTGAATCAGATAAAGACATACTCAATATATTTGGGCTTGCCCAAGAAGTAAGGGCAGAAAGAAACGAGCTCAAGAAGCATATTGGCCAAAGACTTGCAGCCAGAGTATTAAAAACCTGGAACGAAGACTTTGTGGAGGAAGATACCGGAGAGGTAATGTACATAGAGAGAACCGAAATTGGTATAGAAAGAGGCGTTGTTCTCACAGAGGAACTCATAGACAAGGTTCTCGAATACGGAGTAGATTACATATTGCTCCATAACGAAGATGCCGTTTCTTCCGAGTTCGACATCATCTACAATACTCTCCAGAAAGATATATGCAATACGCAAAAAGAAGCAATATTCTATACTTACAGACAGTTGCGTAATTCAGAACCACCTGATGAGGCTTCGGCAAAAGATGTTATAGAAAAACTCTTCTTCTCAGACAAGAGATACGATCTTGGCAATGTGGGTAGATACAGACTCAACAAAAAACTGAATTTAGACACATCAGAAGAAGTAAGAGTTCTCACAAAGCAGGATATTATAGAAATTATCCGCTATCTTATTCAGCTTATAAATTCAAAGGCTACTGTAGATGATATAGACCATCTCAGTAACAGAAGAATACGCACTGTTGGAGAACAGCTTGCCAATCAGTTTACCGTAGGCTTAGCAAGAATGGCCAGAACTATCAGAGAAAAGATGAATGTAAGAGATAACGAAGTGTTCAAGCCGGAAGATCTTGTTACCTCAAGAACTCTTTCCTCTGTAATAAACTCATTCTTTGGTACCAGCCAGTTATCCCAGTTTATGGATCAGACCA
This sequence comes from Bacteroidales bacterium UBA3709, assembly GCA_002372015.1. GTDB lineage: Bacteria > Bacteroidota > Bacteroidia > Bacteroidales > UBA932 > Egerieousia. The sequence continues at coordinate 1,706 of DFIA01000087.1, forward strand.
ACCCTCTTGCAGAAATGACTCACAAGAGAAGGTTATCGGCCCTTGGCCCGGGAGGTTTGAGCCGCGACAGAGCCGGCTTTGAGGTAAGAGACGTTCACTACACACATTATGGCCGTCTATGCCCTATCGAAACTCCTGAAGGTCCGAACATCGGTCTTATATCATCTTTGTGCGTATATGCGAGAATCAACAATCTCGGATTTATAGAAACTCCGTATCGCCGAGTAAACAATGGCACTGTAGATTTAACAGACAAAGGCTCTGTTTACATGAGTGCAGAAGAGGAAGAAAACCAGATGGTAGCACAGGCTAACGTTAATCTCGACGACAAAGGCAAAATCTTAGACGAAAGAATCAAATGCCGTTGGCAGGCAGATTACCCTGTTGTAGGTAAGGAAGATGTGCATCTTATAGACGTTGCGCCTAACCAGATAGCATCTATCGCCGCCTCGCTTATTCCATTCCTCGAGCACGACGATGCCAACCGTGCTCTCATGGGTTCTAACATGATGAGACAGGCTATCCCTATCATAAATCCGGAGGCCCCTATTGTAGGAACCGGTTTGGAAGGTCCTGTAATGAAAGACTCCAGAACACAAATTTCTGCAGAGGGAGCTGGCGAAGTTGTATATGTAGATGCCAACCAGATTCAAATCAAATACAACAAAACAGAAGAAGAAAAGTTCATCAGCTTTACTCCGGAAATTACTACATACAGCCTCCCTATGTACAGAAAGACCAACCAGAGCACATCTGTACGCCTTAAACCAATTGTAAGAAAGGGAGATAAAGTAGTTAAGGGTCAAGTACTTACAGAAGGCTATGCTTCTCAGAACGGAGAGCTGGCGCTCGGTAGAAACCTTAAAGTTGCATTCATGCCATGGAAAGGTTATAACTACGAAGATGCCGTTGTACTAAGCGAAAGAATAGTAAGAGAAGATATACTTACCTCTGTACATGTAGATGAATACTTGCTTGAGGTTAGAGAAACCAAGAGAGGGCCGGAAGAACTTACCAAAGATATTCCAAATGTCAGCGATGAGGCTACCAAGAATTTAGACGAAAACGGTATAATCCGCATTGGAGCCACTGTTCAGCCGGGAGATATTCTAATAGGTAAAATTACGCCTAAGGGCGAGACCGATCCTTCTCCAGAGGAGAAACTGCTTCGAGCCATATTCGGCGACAAGGCCGGAGACGTAAAAGATGCCTCTCTGAAAGCATCTGCATCTCTGACTGGTACCGTAATAGGCAAAAGGTTATTCCGTAAAGCCGGACAAGGCAAGATGACAGATAAGGAAAAGAAGAACTTTAAGGCTAAAGTTAAGGAAGACAGCAAAAAAGCTCTTGAAGAATACAACAAGAAGTGCAGCCAACTCAAAGACCTATTCTTTGAAAAGCTCATGACTTTGTTGGCCAAGAAAACCTCTCAGGGCGTAAGCGATATCTTTGGCACTGTTATAATTGCCAAAGGCGCTACATTCAAGAAAGATGTACTCAGCAGCATAAGCGATTTTGAGCACATCAACCCAACTAAGTGGACTACAGACAAGCACACTAACGACCTGATAAAAGCTCTGATTTATAATTATCTGACTGAACTCAAAGAACTCACCTCAAAGCATAAGAGAAGAGAATTCGACATTCAGCAAGGAGATGAGCTTCCACAGGGCGTAATGCAGATTGCCAAGGTTTACATTGCCAAGAAGAGAAAGATTATGGTGGGCGACAAGGTTGCCGGACGCCATGGAAACAAGGGTATTATAGCCAAGATTGTAAGCGACGAAGATATGCCGTTTATGGAAGATGGTACTATTATGGACATAGTGCTCAACCCTCTCGGTGTGCCTTCGCGTATGAACTTAGGGCAGATTTACGAAACTGTTCTCGGCTGGGCAGGTAAAGAGCTTGGGGTTAAATTTGCCACCCCTATCTTTGATGGTGCTTCTTTGGAAAATATCTGCGAATACACAGATAAAGCAGGACTTCCAAGATATGGTACTACAAGACTGAGAGACGGTGGTACTGGCGAATTGTTTGATCAGCCTGCTACCGTGGGAGTTATCTACATGATAAAATTAGACCACATGGTAGAAGACAAGATGCACGCCCGCTCTACAGGTCCTTACTCTCTGATTACCCAGCAGCCTTTGGGCGGAAAAGCTCAACTTGGAGGACAGAGATTTGGAGAAATGGAGGTTTGGGCCCTCGAAGCATTTGGAGCAGCCAACATACTGCAAGAAATTCTGACTATCAAGTCAGATGATATAACAGGCAGAAGCCGTGCATACGAGGCTATCGTAAAAGGTGAACCTATGCCTGCACCTAATATTCCAGAATCTTTGAACGTGTTGCTACACGAACTAAGAGGATTAGGACTCAGCGTTCACTTAGACTAACCGATAAAAAGAGACACACAATATGGCTTTAAAGAAAGACACAAAAGTTAAGAGTAACTTCAGCAAAATTACGATAGGCCTTGCCTCTCCTGAAGAAATTCTGGACAGATCTCATGGAGAGGTTCTCAAACCAGAAACTGTTAACTATCGTACATACAAACCAGAAAGAGACGGTCTTTTCTGCGAGAGAATCTTTGGCCCTACCAAAGACTACGAGTGCTCATGCGGAAAATACAAGAGAATCCGTTACCGCGGTATTGTATGCGACCGTTGCGGTGTAGAGGTTACAGAAAAGAAGGTTCGCCGAGAGAGAATGGGCCACATTACCCTTACGGTACCTGTTGCCCACATCTGGTATTTCCGCTCCACTCCTAATAAAATAGGTTCTCTGTTAGGCATTAAGAGCAAGCAACTGGATTCTATTATTTACTACGAAAGATATGTTGTAATCCAAGCAGGCGTTGCCGCAGAAAAGGGCGTAAAAGAACTCGACCTTCTTAGCGAAGACGAATACCTTGCCATTACAGAAACTTTACCGAGAGAAAACTCTCTGCTTCCAGACGAAGATCCTAACAAGTTTATAGCAGAAATGGGAGCCAGCGCAATCTACAAGCTTCTGGCAAAGATAAATCTTGATGAATTATCATACTCGCTTCGCCATTCACTTGAAACAGAAACCAGCCAGCAGAGAAAAGCAGACGCTCTCAAAAGACTCAGCATAATAGAAGCTTTTAGAGATTCCAAAGAGATTAACCACCCGGAATGGATGATTCTCAGAGTAATACCTGTTATCCCACCAGATCTCAGGCCTCTGGTTCCACTGGATGGAGGAAGGTTTGCTACCTCAGACTTAAACGATCTTTATAGAAGAGTAATTATAAGAAACAACCGTCTTAAAAAACTCATAGAAATAAAAGCTCCTGAGGTAATACTCCGTAACGAAAAAAGAATGTTGCAGGAGGCGGTAGATTCATTATTCGACAATTCAAAGAAAACCAACACAATAAAGAGCGATTCCAACAGAGCACTCAAGTCTTTGTCAGACTCTCTGAAAGGAAAGCAAGGAAGATTCCGCCAGAATCTGCTCGGAAAAAGAGTGGATTACTCTGCACGTTCTGTTATCGTTGTTGGTCCGGAGCTCAAGATGCACGAATGTGGTTTGCCTAAGTTTATTGCGGCTGAATTATATAAACCATTTATTATAAGAAAGCTGCTCGAAAGAGGTGTGGTAAAAACCGTTAAGAGTGCCAAGAAAATGGTAGATCGCAAAGATTCCGTTATCTGGGATATTCTGGAAAATGTAATGAAAGGTCATCCGGTATTGCTAAACCGTGCCCCTACCCTCCACAGACTTGGTATTCAGGCATTCCAACCTAAACTTATAGAAGGCAAGGCTATTCAGTTGCATCCACTGGCTTGTACTGCATTCAATGCAGACTTTGATGGAGACCAGATGGCAGTTCACCTGCCTCTCGGAAATGCTGCTGTATTGGAAGCTCAGCTTCTTATGTTAGGCAGCCACAACATCTTAAATCCGGCAAACGGAGCCCCTATCACCGTACCTTCTCAAGATATGGTTCTCGGCTTGTACTACATTACAAAAGAGAGAGATGGGATGAAGGGCGAGGGCAAGAGATTCTACTCGCCTGAAGAAGTTATCATAGCATACAACGAGCAAAGGCTTGATATACACTCAAAAATATCTGTAAGGCTCCCTATAGATATGACAGACCCTGCCAAGGGATACGACACAATAGATACCACCACAGGAAGAATCCTGTTCAATCAGGTGGTGCCTAAGGAAGTAGGATATATCAACACACTCATAAACAAAAAATCTTTAAGAGACCTCATCAGCCTTGTTATCAAAACCTGTGGTGTTATGAGAACCACACAGTTCCTCGATGATATCAAGAACATGGGCTATCTTATGGCCTTCCGCGGTGGACTTTCTTTCAATCTTGGCAACGTAATAGTTCCTGCAGGCAAGCAGAAACTCATAGACGATGGCTACAAGAAGGCCGACGAGGTTAAGTTCAACTTTGATAACGGATTGATTACCAACAACGAGCGTTACAATCAGATTATAGATATCTGGACAAACGTAAACAACGAACTAAGTAAGGTTGTGGTAAAAGAAATTTCCTCAGACAACGAGGGCTTCAATCCTGTTTGGATGATGTTGGATTCTGGAGCCCGCGGTTCTAAGGAGCAGATTCGTCAGCTCTGCGGTATGAGAGGTCTGATGGCAAAACCTCAGAAATCTGGTGCTACAGGCGGTAATGAAATTATAGAAAACCCAATTCTTGCAAACTTCAAAGAGGGCTTGTCTGTGTTGGAATACTTCATTTCTACCCACGGTGCCCGTAAAGGTTTGGCAGATACCGCACTAAAGACAGCCGATGCCGGTTACCTAACCAGAAGGCTTGTAGATGTTTCTCACGATGTAATAGTTACAGAAGAAGACTGCGGTACTCTTAGAGGGTTGGTGGCAACCGAAATCAAGAACAAAGACGAGGTTGTAGAAACACTCTACGACAGAATCTTGGGAAGAACCACTGTACACGAAATCTACGACCCTACAAACGGAGAACTTCTTATAGGTGCCGGAGAAGAAATTACAGAAGAAATAGCGGCAAAGATAGAAAGCCTGCCTATAGAAGCTGTAGAAATTAGAAGCGTACTTACCTGCGAAAGCAAGAAAGGTGTTTGCGCTAAATGTTACGGCCGTAACTTGGCACGCAACAAGATGGTAGAAACTGGTGAGGTTGTGGGCGTTATTGCAGCACAATCTATCGGTGAGCCTGGTACTCAGCTTACACTTAGAACCTTCCACGTAGGAGGTACCGCCAGCGCATCTGTTGCCGAAAACGAAATTGTATCAAAATACGATGGACGGCTCGAATTTGAAGAACTTCGTACCTTAGACAAAGTTGGCGAAAACGGCCAGAAACAAACCATTGTAATAGGCCGTGGCACAGAGTTGAGAATAGTTAATGCAGACAGTGGCATTGCAATGTCTGAATATCGTATTCCTTATGGCTCTGTTCTCTACAAAAAGAACAACGATACAGTAAAGAAAGGAGAGAAGATTTGCGAGTGGGACGCCTATAATGCCCTCACTCTTGCAGACGTAGATGGTAAAATTGCATACGACCAACTGGTTGAGAACGAAACCTTCAAAACAGAACTTATGGATGAGTTCTCTAACCACGTCGATAGAGTTGTAATAGATTCTAAGGATAGGAACAAAAACCCTGTAATCAAGATTGTAGATTCTAAGGGTAACGATCTTAAAACCTATAACTTGCCACTTGGTGCACACATAATGGTAAACAATGGCCAAACTGTAAAGGCCGGAGATACCATTGTAAAAATACCAAGAGCTGCTACCTCTAAGGCCGGAGATATTACCGGAGGTTTGCCAAGAGTAACCGAGTTGTTTGAGGCCAGAAACCCATCTAACCCTGCTATAGTAGCAGAAATCAACGGAGATGTGCAGATGGGCAAGATAAAGAGAGGTAATAGAGAAATTATCATCAAGGCCCGCAAGGGAGATGAGGAAAAGCATTACCTCGTGCCTATGACCAAGCAAATTCTGGTTCAGGAAAACGATTATGTAAAAGCTGGCGACCCTCTCTCAGATGGTAGCATTGCTCCGGCAGATATATTGAGAATACTTGGTCCTACAAAGGTTCAGGAATATATCGTAAACGAGGTTCAGGCTGTTTACAGAATGCAAGGTGTAAAAATCAACGACAAGCATTTTGAAGTTATCGTAAGACAGATGATGCGTAAAGTTCAGGTTGTAGATCCGGGCGATACCCGCTTCCTACCTGAGCAGTTGGTAGATCGCCAGGAATTCTTTAAGCAAAACGATGAACTCTGGGACAAGATGGTAGTAACAGAACCTGGAGATTCTAAAAACCTACGTGCCGGCCAAATAGTTACCGTTAGAGTTTTGAAAGACGAAAACTCATCTCTCAAGAGGCAGGCCCTCAAGCCGGTAGTTGCACGTACACCTGTTCCGGCAACAGCAGATCAGATACTTCAGGGTATTACAAGGGCAGCACTCAAAACAAGCAGCTTTATGAGTGCGGCTTCATTCCAAGAAACCACAAAGGTGCTTTCAGAAGCAGCTATCTTTGGAAAGACCGATACATTGGAAGGTCTTAAAGAAAATGTAATATGCGGCCATCCAATACCTGCCGGTACCGGTATGAGAGAGTACGATAAAATTGTGGTTACAAGCGAGGAAGAATACCAAAAGATGCTGAAAGCTCAGTCTGCATTGGCAGGCTCCGCTATAGAGCAATAGCTTTTAGCATACTCCATTTTTTAGAGTTATCCCAACAGAAAACATATTATGTTAAATCTGTTGGGATAATTTTTTATTTTTGTACAGCCCAATTGTACACAGCAAACCATACTGATGTTAGTCTGAATATATTTATCAACAATACATACTATTATGAAAAAATTATTCATCCTTATGGTTGCCGCACTGGCAGCATTCTCCTGTTCAAAAAAGGAGGCAGGATATACCATTATCGTAAACACCGGTAATCTTCAGGAAATAAAGAGCCTTATACTCACCAACACAAGATTCAATGACCCAGAAACCCCCTTTTCAGATACAGTAGCAGTTGTAAACAACAAGGCTGTTTTTAGCGGAAGCATAGAAGACTTTGAGGAATTCTACCTTATGGGCGTAATAGAAGGTTCTGTACCCAAACTCATCACCGACATCTACTTAGAAAATGCAAACTATACTGTTAATGTTAAACACAATAAAGACCGCTACGATGCAGACATTCTATCTAACGGAGCCGTGCAGACACAGATTGATTCTCTAAAAAAACTCACAAAGGCAGTTTATGCAAACATAGATATGGATGCCCTGATGCAAGAATACTCAACAGCAGACAAGGCAAAGCAAGATTCCTTAGGGTATATATTATTTCAACTTTCAGAAAAAGCAGAAAAAATCAGAGACGAATTTTTTGAAAACAACCCTCTTTCACCGGTGGCCCTGATAGATGCTGCAAGCGATATCAGATACATGGGCTTAGAGCCTGCCAGAGAAGCTGTTAATAAATTTGCAGCCGTTCCGGAGTATGCTTCAAACAAACTATTAAAAAAAATGCAGCAAGAACTGGAAAAGAAAGAAGCCCTTGCTCCCGGTAAGCAAGCTCCGGATTTCACCCTCAACAACCCTGAAGGTAATCCTGTAAAATTCTCAGATGTATATCCTAAAAACAAGGTTACCATGATAGACTTTTGGGCATCGTGGTGTGGACCATGCCGCCAGTTTAACCCTACCCTAACAAAGATTTACGATAAATACAAGAATAAAGGATTCGGCATTATTGGCGTATCTTTAGACAAAGATCATGATAAGTGGACAAAAGCCATTAAGGCAGATAAACTCAACTGGCTACATGTTTCAGACCTCGCATATTGGGACAGCCAAGCAGGCAGACTCTACAATATAAGTTCTATTCCTCAGAGTTATTTCGTTGATACAGAAGGCAATATTCTACTCGCTTCTCCAGATGAAGAACAAATAGAGAGTTTCCTTGCAGAATACCTCAAATAACGCTAATAGTTTGGATTGTTTCAAACAGAAATAAAAACAACGAACTATAGAAACATAACGTTTCTGCCGAAAACCTCACAATCTTTTTGACCAAAAACGCCGAAAACCTCACAATCTTTAGGGAATTTTAGTATTTCCGCCGAAAACCTCATAATCTTTCCATTTAACGCAAGAAATAACATAAACCCCGAAAGTTAGACAAAAAACT
>DFIA01000087.1:9954-22628 GCA_002372015.1 Bacteroidales bacterium UBA3709
TAGACAAAAAACTTTCGGGGTTTATGTTATAAACTTTATTGAACTATCTCATCTATACTCAACTTACCTTAGTTTGTAAGGCTTGCTATGGAATTCATCCATTAGTATAGGCCCTTCACAACGTCTGTGGTCGTGAGATTTGGTATTAGGAGCAGAAGTGTATATATCTGTCTTATCTGTATCGCGACTAAGGAAATCTTCTACGGTAGGTGTTTCTCCGGCAGTTTCCTTTATGCGGCAATATATCTTCCATCTGCTCACCGTATTAAAGTGAGGAATATTGTTTATCATACAACTTCCCTTTTCTGAACGGTAAATACCTAAACCGTATGTGGCAGCACCGGAATACAACTGAATACTTGCAGAAACATATTCCGGCAGCACAGCAAATGTGTTCCAATTTGCTCCACTGATATTAGGGGTTTTGTCTATCTCGCCAGCCTTCCAAGCAGATAGTACTGTATCCCACTCAGGAAGATATATATTGCTGTATGCGCCACGTCCCTGCCAAGCCCTAAAGTTATTTTCATTGCTCTGAGGGTAGGCTGTTGTGGAGTTATACACATATTCATCGCCAAGCAAACCTATGCCATGCCCACCAAACTCGTGTCTGAGAGTATTCCAAGCATCGCCATAAGAAGAGCTTGTAGGGTGCCTTGCAGGGGTTTGAGATATAGATATCATCCTGTAGCCGCCATACGAGCCAACACCAGATATTCCTGATGTCCAAATGTTTGTACCGGCATACTTATCTGTGTTGATTATGATGCTTATAGGCGACCATGTAAGCTTAGTTCCTATTTCTAAAGTAGAAGCTGTGCTAAGCTCAGGGAAACAGCGTGCCGCATAATCCACAACCGTATTGGTATTACAACCTATACCGGTAGAATTGCCTCCGGCCCACGAACACTTAAACTTGGTATCTACCTTTACAGTAGCCTTATCCCATTCTGTAGAACCGGAACTCATACCCGCCTCATTTGAATAGGCTGCTACTTTGAATACTGCAAAATAATGATAGTAAGCCCTGTATGGTTCTACTTGGAAGAGGGCCTTAATACCGCCATCTATTTCTTTATCAAACTGCCCTCCATACCTGTACAAATCTTGAGTGTAACCATCGCCGGTATAGATAATCTTAAAAGGCCTTGTTGTTGCGTTAACCTCTGTAATAGAGCCATCTGCATTAACTTCATACAACTTAACCTCGCCATCTGCCCAATATTCCTTTGTAGCTCCGGTAGTAAAGGTTATTACATCACTCTCAACCTTACCTCCTTCAAAGCCATCGTCCACAACTACTTTGTAGTAGTATGTAGTGTTCTTGTCCATTTCTTCTTTATTCAAAAGCTTTACCGCAGAAGTTTCGCCTATTTCTATCCAAGTGGTGTTATCTTTAGAAATAAGAGCCTTATACTTTAAAGCATCGCCATTTGCATCAGTAGAAGCGCTCCAAGAAAACTCTGTTATTGTTGAAACATTACTGCCACTTGGCTTCAAGCCCGTAGGCTTAGTAGGAGCATCGTTTGGAGAAGCTTCCTTAACAATAGTAAGGTACTTGGATTTTGAGCCGCTCTTTATTGTAAGGTAGGTTTGCTCTTTTAATTTCACATTGTTTCGGCTTGTGTTTACTGTAACAGTCTTATCTCCACTCCCGCTCGTTGGAGTTACAGACTGTAGCCAAGCCGGCTTAGGAGAAGGGAGCTCTATAGTCCAACTACCATTGCAGATAATATTGAAAGTAGCACTTTTACTTGCTTCGTAAGAAAGCTCTACCTTATCTGTAGAAAGAGAAATTTCTGCCGCAGCAGAGGAAGCTGCCAAAGTTACAGTGGCTGTCTTACTTTTGCCTTTAATAGTAAGAGTACCACCGCTTGCACTGCTCCCTGCCTTAACGGTAACAGTAGCATTACCACTACCGTTCGAAGGTGTTACGGTGTAGCCCGATGTTGCTGTAGCAGTCCAAGCTACATTAGACACTACATTAACAGAACCAGAGGCATTTGGTGCCAATGTAAGTGTAGCAGGTGTTACTGTCAGGCTCTCAGTGGTTGTGCTGCCACCACCAGGTGTATTCTTCTTATTACCACCACAAGAATTCAACAACAGCACTGCTGCTGTAGCCAAGAACAATGTCTTGATTATGTTCAGTGTTCTCATATAGTTTGTTTTGTAGTTAATACTTTCTTCTATTTCCTAAGCAACAAATATAAACATAAAAACTATAAATCAAAAATAAGACCAAAAAAATTAAAGGCCGGCCCGTATTACAGGCCGGCCTCTTCTATTAAGCTATTTTATAATAGTTATTTAATCTACTACCCAGTCTTGGTAAACGTTTCCGGTGTGAGTAGAAATAGGGCAATATGCACCGTTTTTCTGGAACCATCCACTAACCTCTATAACATTACCGGATTTAATCTCCAAACCACTCTGCTTAGCAGAGGTGGTAGTATCTGTGTATATAGCACAGTAGGCACCCCATAAATTTTGGAAGTAGTATGCAGCACCACCTGAAGACCAGTTAGAATTAGTTCTACCAGAAGACAACAAGGTTAGAGCATCGTTATATCCAGGATACTTACTTATAATAAGCCCACCTTTGCCGTTAAGTTTGAACTCATATATCAGGCCATCAAATACCGTAAGCTTATAGTACTCCTGAGTACCTTTAGCCTTTTCAAGCTTGCCTTTAGTTCCCTCAAAGTCGCTGAAAGCACAGCCTGGAACATACTTCCACACACCAGTACTAGGACTATAAACATACTGCAGATTGCTAACGGTTTTGTAATCTTCGTATTCAAGTTCCATCAAGCATTCAGCGTTTAAGTCATACCAACCACCGGGGCCGGCAGTAGAACCAGGAAAACTAAGAGTAAATTTGTAAATAGAACCTGGCACAAGCTTTGAGTAATCGTAACTTACAGTCACCTCTTTCTCATATTCTCCAACTCCAAAATTTACAGTAGTTGCAGACAGTGAGAAAATATCACCTGTGGCGTCGAGTGTAATAGGCACAGACAACGCCTCAGTTGCGGTACCTCTCATAAGTTTAATGATCAATGGAGCTTCATCGGCACTCAAAGGAAAAGTGCCGGTCCCCATCTCCCAAGAGAGATCTTCATTGGTTGGAGTATATTTTGGAAATTTTGTTGCACAAGAAGCAAGCAAAATAACAGAAAGTACCAACCCAAAACTGTATCTAAAAAATTTCATTTTCATTTTATTAAAGTTTATTTAGGTAATTGTTCTGTTAATAACCCGGATTTTGCTGATCTCTAATCTGAGGATTGGCGTCTCTTTCGTCAGAAGGGATAGGACCTACCCATCTGTAGTCGCTGGCATTTACAGACATAGAATTGGCAGCTGCATCTGCTCCGGCTGTACTGATTATGCTGAGCAACTGAGGCTCGCCTCTCTGCATACCCTTGCCCCATCTTCTAAGATCGAGCCATCTGAAACCTTCGCCAACAAGCTCTCTAAGCCTTTCCTCCAAAATGAAGTCTAACAAAGCATCGCCAGATAATGCATCAAGAGTTGAAACATCAAAAGAAGCATCCCTTTGAGTAATAAGTTTACCAAGATATGTACGAGCCGGTATATCGGCACCATTCCGGGCATAAGCCTCTGCTGCGATAAGATACTGCTCGGCTATACGGAAGAGTTTTACCTTCTGTAAGTGAGAAGAAGTAGCTGCACCTGCAGGCTGCAAAGCAGGATTGCCAGGGAACTTGTTAAACAAGGTTACAACTCCGGTTTTACCATTGGCTGCAGAAACTTTTATATTCTCCTCAAACCAAGTTTTGTAGCGAATATCGTTAGGGCCGTAGAGTGATATCAAGTATTTGTTGGCAATCCAATCCGGAGTATAAGCTTTACTCTGAGCGTTGTAAGAATGGTAGCCAGGGTCGTTGGATGATGGTAGAGAACTTGCAGCCAAGTCTGCCCACATCTGAACTATACACTCTTTTCCGTTATCGTTGGTCCAAAGACCGGTCATATCTGCCAAAGTGTTAATCAAAGGATATTTGCCTCCATCTACCAAAGGCTTAGACTTTGATATTGCAAGATCCCAGTCGCCCATTTCTAATGCAAGACGAGCCTGCAATGCATGAACAGCATCAATAGTTAGGATTGTAGAACCCACTGCACCAGGAGTTGCAGCCAAATAGTGCTCTGCTTCATTAAGATTAGATATAACCCAATCATAAGACTCCTGAAGAGTGCTTCTGCCTGGGTAAGAAGCTATATCGCCACTCGGTCTGTGCAAATCTATAAGCATTATGCCATAAGTTCCGGCATTAGCTGCACTGTAAGGCAAGCAATAGTACTCCAACAGCTTTAGGCCAAAGTAAGCTTTGGTAAAATAAGCTATACCTAAGGAATTATTTACACTGGCTATCTGCTCAGGGGTGTAAGATGTCATATCCAACTCACCGGCTTTTTCAATAACAAAGCATGAGTGATTGATTGCATAGTATGAAGGAGCCCAGTAAGCATTGAAACTAGAACCGCCATCCCACTGCCATCTGTATGTACCACCTTGGCGGTTGCCATAGTTGTCGTTAGGGTTGAACAAATCTGAAGCTATCTCAGGAATATACACGTAAGAACCCGCTGAATAAGCTCTGAGATAGATATTCATATAGTTGGCCATATTAGCCAAGTCTTCTGGCGACTGAATAGCTGAATCTATGTCCAGTGCATTTTGCCTCCTCTCGTCAAGGCTGCAGCCAGTGATGAAAAAGGCAAGTGTTGCAATTAATAAAAATATCTTTTTCATAATTTCACTTGATTATTCGATTAGAAAGTCAACTCAATTCCAGCGGAATACTGCTTGGTATTTGGATATGCCGCCAAAGAGAGGTTTGTATTAGGCTCAGGATCCCAACCTGTGTATTTTGTAAAGGTAAGCAGGTTTCTTCCGGTTACGTAGAATCTAACTCCTGTAAGAACACCACCAAGTTTGCTTAGAGCATTCTTGTTCAGAGAGTAGGAAATAGTAACACCCTTCAATCTAACGAAAGATGCATTTTCTACTAAACGCGAATCGAATGTTGAGTCTAAGTAATGTTTAGGAGCCGGATACTTAGCTATCTGGCCAGGAGTTGTCCAAGTCTCATAAAGAAGTTCTCTTGCACCGTTTGCACCACCGGTAATACTGAGAGGGCGGGTGAAGAAAAAGCGGTCGTTGTTAATCATGTATTTCTCGAACATTCCTGAGAATTGTGCCTGGAAAGTCAACTGCTTCCAAGAGAAGTCTATACTAAGACCTGCACTCCAAGGAGCGTAACGAGACTGACCAAGGTGCACTCTGTCATCTTCTGGGTAAGTATCTGTTACGTTACCGTCTTTATCATACCACAATGGGCGTCCATTGGCAGGATCTACACCGGCGCTCTTAACATACCAGATATCACCAGCAGATTTGCCTACTTTGTAGCAAAGGCCATAATCTGGTAAACGGAATTCATCCCTTCCGTCAAAGAGTTTTGTAATCTTGTCTTTGTTGTAAGCAACATTAAGACTTGCTTGGAGGAATGTATTATTTGTACGAATGAAGTCGTAAGTGAATGTAGCTTCTATACCTCTGTTAACCATGTTACCTACGTTACCCCAACCACCGTCGAAACCGGTAGCATAAGACCAAGGAATCTCCAGGAGCATATCGCGAGTCATCTTGTCGTAGAACTCAATCTTAGTTTCAAATCTGTTGAAGATTCTGAAATCCAAAGCAACATTGAATGTTCTAAGAGTTTCCCAAGTAAGTTTGCTGTTACCAGGAGTACCAAGATACCAAGTTCTTTTACCATTGTACTGAGTAGTTGCGCTCACAACACCTATAGAAAGGTAGTTGTCTATACCGGAGTTACCTACTGTACCATAAGAAGAAGACAACTGCAGTTTATCTAACCACGTTACATCTTCAAAGAACTTCTCTCTCTTCATATTCCACATAGCTCCTACAGACCAGAAGTTTGCATAGCGGTTATCTGCACCAAACAATGAAGAACCGTCTCTACGGTAGGTAGCATCAATGTAGTACTTGCTTGCATAGTCGTAAGAAAGTCTTGAGAATATTGAGTTATACTTGTACTGGCTGTAAGAATAGGAAGGTTGATTGTATTTAGTACCTTGGTTTACCGCCCAAAGTCTTCTATCTGTCTGTCCTTCTGAACCGGCACCAAAACCATTGGAGTTATTGATTATTGCCTCTTGTCCAACCAACACAGAAAAATTGTGTTTTTCACCAAACTGAACTTTATACTCTGCAGTGTTAGAAGAAGTCAAACGATAATATCTTGTAAAGGTCTCGTCTGCAGAAGTAGAACCTGCATCAAAAATCTTTCCGAAGAGATATTTGTTAGTGAATCTGTAATCATATCCTTCAAGAGCTTGAGAGAATCTAACAATTAGGCCTTTTACCGGAGAAAATTCCTCATAAATATTACCATTAAGCCTTATATATGAGTTTCTGCTGAGATTATCTTTGTAAAGTGTTTTTGCGTTGCGGAAAGAAGCACTCTTATCTGTAATGAACTCGAGTTCGTCTCCATAACCCGCAAAGTTACCGGCAGCATCGTACTTAATTTCTCTAACAGTCCACCATGGAACGCTCCAGAAAGCAATGTTCATAGGGTTATACCAGTTGTTTCTTCTTGCAGAAGAATAGTCTGAGTTATAACCATTGTAATATCTCTGCTGGAAGCTGAGGTTAAGGTTTATTCCAAACTTGAACCAATTAGTAGCCCTTGTGTTTATGTTAACCCTCGCAGAATAACGGTTCATGGAAGTTTCTGGCTGAACACCAACTTGTCTGTTTGCAACAAGAGAAACATAGTAATCTGTGTTAGTAGTTCTTCCCGAAACGGAAACCTCACCGCCAATAGTAGGAGCATTATTGTTGAGAATCCACTTCTTCCAGTTAGTTCCAATATTGTTGCTCAATCTGAAGTTTTTGAGAGCCTGGAAATCCGGATCTGTAGCAGATGAAGGATCTACTAATTCATGCATAGCAAACCATTCTGCAGAATTCATGCTCTTGATAGGCTGCTTTGCTAAACTGGAAATACCATAGTTGAAACCAACTTTTACAGTAGGTTTGTCTGTAGTACCCTTTTTGGTTGTAATGTAAACAACGCCGTTGGCAGCTCTTGAACCGTAAATTGCAGTAGCAGAAGCATCCTTCAAAACAGTAACACTCTCAATATCGCCGGCGTTCAATGTCTGGAAGATTGAGCTTAGAACCGGGTTACCGTCCAACACAATCAGAGGATCTGTTGAAGCATTAAGAGAGTTAACACCTCTGATACGCATAGAAACATTGGCAGCAGGGTCTCCTGATGATGTATAAACCTGCAAACCGGCTGCGGTTCCCTGAAGAGCATCACCGGCATTGATGATTGGCTTGTCTTTGAGAGCCTTAGCTTTAACGGTTTCTGCAGAACCTACCACAGAAGAAATTTTTCTGGCAGAACCGTAACCTACAACGATTGTTGTTTCCAACATTGTAGCATCTTCTTGAAGAGCTACGTTAATTACCGATCTGCCATTGATAGGAACTTCCTGTGTAGTGTAACCCTGATAGCTTACAACCAGCACAGCATCTCTCCTTACGTTGATGACATACTGCCCGTTTGCATCAGTAGCAACACCTGAGGTTGTACCCTTTACCATAACGCCCGCTCCGTACAACGGCTCATTGGTAGCCGCATCGGTAACGGTTCCTGTTACCTTTATTGTCTGCGCATAGGCAAACTGCCCAACACACAACAACAGTAACGCTAAAACAAATGTAATTCGT
Organism: Bacteroidales bacterium UBA3709; assembly: GCA_002372015.1. Classification (GTDB taxonomy): domain Bacteria; phylum Bacteroidota; class Bacteroidia; order Bacteroidales; family UBA932; genus Egerieousia. The sequence continues at coordinate 17,759 of DFIA01000087.1, forward strand.
TTCATTTGGTTGATTTTTAGTTAGTTTTAAGTAGTGTTGTTTATTGTTAATAAAATATTGGTCTGGTTGGTTTTAGTTTTTTCAGACTGCAATATATATATTTTTTTTTACGTATGCAAAATATCTTTTCTTTTATTTCTACCATTTCTGTCTCGTATTTGCCGTTAATTTGTATTCAGCAGTTATATTTGCACTCGTAAATAGAAGAAGCCGATATACAAAAAAAGTATGATTGGAATTTTTGATTCAGGTGCCGGTGGGCTTACCGTATATAAAGAGTTATTAAAAGTATTACCAAAAGAGAGTTACGTATATGTAGCCGATGCAGCCCATTGCCCCTATGGCCCAAAGACTAAGGAGTATATTAGAAGCCGTGCAAAAAAAATTTCTGAGTATCTCATCAGTAAGGGAGCTCAGGTAATAGTTGTAGCCTGCAATACTGCAACAGCAGCAGCCATTCATACTCTAAGGCAGTCTTTTGATATTCCGTTTATTGGCATGGAGCCGGCAGTTAAACCTGCCACCCTGCTCACAAAAAGTGGAGTTATAGGAGTGCTCGCTACCAAAGGCACACTAAAAGGAGAATTATATCTAAACACCTCAGAAAAATTTGCTCGCAGTAAAGAAATCAAAATTATAGAAATTATAGGAACAGGTTTGGTAGAAGCTGTAGAAGCCGGAAATCTAAATACTCCTGAAACAAAAGAACTTATAAAGAAATACATTACCTCTATGGCAGAGCAAAATGCAGATTGCATAGTATTGGGCTGCACACACTATCCGTTTTTAGAAGAAACTATAAAGGAGGTGGTGTACGAGGTTACAGGGAGAGAAAATTCTATGCAAATAATAAACCCGGCACCGGCAGTTGCCAAGAGGACAAAAGAAATATTAGACTCATTGAACAACAATAACAACAACAATAACAATAACAATAACAATAGTAGCAGCAACAACGCTGATACTTATGCACTGGCTGCCACACATCTCATTATATCAACAGCTTCAGACACTACTATACTAAAAAGGCTCACACAGCTTATCAGCCCAGAAGCATTTCGTAAAAATCAAAAATATCTATCTTTGCAATTATGATTCTGAGAAACCGCCGAATCAGTTTTTTGATTTCAAACCAAAATTAACTTTATATAAAACTAACAATTATTATCCGTAGTATGGTTTCCGAACTATTATTCTATTTGGTTCCTTTAGCCTCATTAGTGGCCCTTGGGTTCGCATATTTATTTTACAAACAGATGCTTGCACAAGACGAAGGTACCCCAAAAATGAGAGAAATAGCACTTTATGTAAGACAAGGTGCTATGGCTTATCTAAAACAACAGTACAAAATAGTTGTAATTGTATTCATTGTTCTGGCGGCACTTTTTGCATTTCTTGCATACGTGCTTAATGTTCAGAACGGATGGGTGCCATTTGCCTTTCTAACAGGCGGCTTCTTCAGCGGATTGGCAGGCTTCATTGGAATGAGAACCGCAACATTTGCATCCGCAAGAACTGCAAATGCAGCAAGAAAATCTCTCAATGGCGGTTTAAAGGTTGCATTCAGGAGCGGGGCAGTTATGGGCCTTACTGTTGTAGGACTTGGTTTGCTCGATATTTCTATATGGTATCTTGTTCTGGATTACTTTGTTAATCCGGCAGATATGAGCCAGAAACTAACTATAATAACAACCACAATGCTAACCTTTGGAATGGGAGCCTCTACCCAAGCTTTGTTTGCAAGAGTTGGGGGCGGAATATATACCAAGGCAGCCGATGTGGGAGCAGACCTCGTAGGTAAAGTAGAAGCCGGCGTTCCAGAAGACGACCCTCGTAACCCGGCCACTATAGCAGATAATGTTGGAGATAATGTTGGAGATGTTGCCGGTATGGGAGCAGACCTATACGAATCGTACTGCGGCAGCATACTTGCAACTGCAGCACTTGGCGCCTCTGCCTTTGTAGGCAATCCAGATATGCAGATTAAAGGAGTTTTTGCTCCAATGCTCATTGCAGCAGTAGGCGTATTCCTCTCTGTAATAGGCATTTTCCTTGTTAAAACAAAAGAAAAGGCAGGAATGTCTCAATTGCTTAAATCGCTGAGTATAGGAGTTAATTTTGCATCCATTTTCATAGCGTTATTCTCCTTTGCTATTCTATATATTTTGGATATGAAAAACTGGATAGGAATATCCTTCTCAGTAATTACCGGCTTAATTGCAGGTATTATAATTGGCAAAATTACAGAGTTCTACACTTCTCACTCTTTTAAGCCAACTCAAAAAATTGCAAAGAGTGCAGAAACCGGCCCTGCCACGGTAATTATATCTGGTGTTGGTACTGGTATGATTTCCACAGCTGTACCTGTTATAACCATAGGCTGCGCCATTATTCTTGCATATCTATGTGCCATAGAATTTTCTGCCGATCTCCTCTCTAAAGAAAATCTGTCCTTAGGACTATACGGCATCGGTATTGCCGCTGTAGGTATGCTTTCTACATTAGGAATTACCTTAGCTACAGATGCTTACGGCCCTATTGCAGACAATGCCGGTGGTAACGCTCAAATGAGCGGTTTAGAACCGGAGGTAAGAGACAGAACAGATGTGCTCGATGCCCTTGGTAATACAACAGCAGCTACAGGTAAAGGCTTTGCCATAGGTTCTGCCGCCCTTACTGCACTTGCCCTACTTGCTTCATACATAGAAGAAATAAAGATTGCCCTCATGAGAATTGTAGATAAGTCTGGCATAGAGGCAGCTATAAAAAATCTCAATACACAGAATTTGAAAGTAGAAGATGCTTCTACCCTGCAAAATGCGGGGTTCTCAGACTTTATGACCTGGTACGATGTAACCTTGATGAATCCTAAAGTTTTGGTAGGAGTCTTTATAGGAGCCATGCTCGCCTTCCTATTCTGCGGGCTAACAATGGGTTCTGTAGGCAGGGCTGCACAAAAGATGGTAGAAGAAGTGAGAAGGCAATTCAAAACTCGCAAGGGTATTCTCGATGGAACAGAAACTCCAGACTATGCACGCTGTGTAGAAATATCTACAAGAAGTGCGCAACACGAGATGATAGGTTCTTCTTTACTTGCAATTGCAGCTCCTATAGTTGTTGGTATATTGCTTGGTGTTTCAGGCGTTTTAGGCCTTTTAGTAGGAGGCTTGGCCTCTGGTTTTGTCTTGGCTATATTTATGGCTAATTCCGGTGGTGCTTGGGATAATGCCAAAAAATTTGTAGAAGAAGGCAATTTTGGAGGTAAAGGTTCATACGCCCACAAAGCCACCGTGGTAGGAGATACTGTTGGAGATCCGTTCAAAGATACAAGCGGGCCTTCTTTGAATATTCTCATCAAACTAATGAGCATGGTATCTATTGTAATGGCCGGTGTTACTGTAGCGGTGAACTTACTCTAAAGCCCAATCGTAAACATGGAACCTTTAAAGTTTGAACCGATATATTTTGAAACCTTGTGGGGTGGGGAAGAGTGGATACTCTCCCCCATTCCCGGCAAGGAAACCATGTGCAATGGCCAACCTTTATCTTTCTATGTAAAAGAATTGCAACACAGGCTATTAGGCACAAAAGTGGTAAAACAATACGGAAACAGGTTCCCTATTCTTATAAAGAATATCAAATCAAGGCAACAGCTGTCTGTTCAGGTTCACCCAAACGATACCATTGCACGTTCCAAAGGAATGCACAATGGTAAAACAGAAATGTGGTTGGTAAATAAATGTGCCGGAGATGCTTCAGAAAATCGTGTAGATAAAGGCTATCACGATGATGCAGACGAAATTCTCGTAGGATTATCAAAAAAAATTTCTGCCCAACACCTCAGAACTGTTGTGTACAATAGTGTAGAAAATCCGAATATTCAAAAGGCGGAAGAGAGTTTAGAAAGCCTTCTTCAAAGATATAAAGCCAAAAAAGGAGATTGCTTTTTTATTCCTGCCGGCACCATTCACAGCATAGGAGCAGGCTTGGATATACTTGAAATTCAGCAAGCTTCAGAAACCACTTATAGGCTCTACGATTTTAACAGAATAGATAAAGACGGCAAACGCAGAAGGTTAGATATAGAAGATGCCCTAAACTGCATAGCGCCGGAAGGAGAAATAAATCAAGGAAACTACTCGGCCGATATTATTAACTGTTATGCAAACTCTTCTGCTGTTGTAACCCTTGCAAGTTGCCCTTATTTCACCTCCATATTTGTAGATTTCAGCCGGTTCTGCCGCCCAAAATGCGGAGCAGAAAATTTCTACCATATAGACAACTCTCGCTATGGTTCTTTTTCTGTAATCGTATGTATTGAGGGCAGCGGCAAACTACTCTATAACAACCTCTCAGAGGAATATATCAACAAAGGCGATGTATTGCTGCTACCGGCCGAACTCGGCAGCACAGACATCTATTCCACCTCCAATCTTCAACTTGTAGAAGTTCATATTTAAAGTTTAGAAGCAAATAAAAACCCCGGAGGTTAAACCTTCGGGGTTTTTGTTAATACGGATAACCGTTTTTTGTTAATTGCTGTAGGACAATTAGATAATACCCTGCTCTAACATAGCAGTAGCAACCTTCATAAAGCCTGCGATATTAGCACCCTTCACATAGTCTATACGACCATCTGGCTGAGTACCATACTTAACGCACTGCTCGTGTATGCTCTGCATAATAAAGTGGAGCTTATCGTCAACCTCCTTAGCAGACCAGCTGATATGGCTTGCATTCTGAGTCATTTCAAGACCTGAAGTTGCTACACCACCGGCATTTACAGCCTTGCCAGGAGCAAAGAGGATGCCCTTGCTCTGGAAGTAGTGGATAGCACCTGGCTGACAACCCATGTTAGAAACCTCGCAGC